>CALGTU010000146.1 GCA_937901465.1 uncultured Clostridia bacterium
ACTCAGTGATGAAGATTTTCTCAGTCTCTTCAAGAAAAAATAAAACCATTCACTGCCTTCAAAAGCAGTAGTATAGAAAGGACAGTAAACTTATGGAAACACAGGAAAAAAACTTGATGCTCAAAGCTCTCGTTGACAGAGGTATAGCACAGGGAAAGCTCAACTCAACAGAAATCGACACAGTGCTTGTTGAAGCTGATGTTGATATGGAGGAAATGGAGAAGGTTTATCAGAAGCTTGAAGCTCACGGCGTTGAAATCGTGGACGACCTTTCTGATGAAATTCTCAGCGAAATTTCAGTTGACATTGACCTTCCCAAGGATTATGACAACTCAGCAATGGTTGCTGACCCCAAGAGTGTAATTGACGATCCCGTAAAGGTTTACCTTAAGGATATCGGCAGAGTGCCTCTTCTTACTCCCGAAGAAGAAATCGAACTTGCTGACCGTATGGCAAAGGGCGACCCCTATGCAAGAAAACGTCTTTCTGAAGCAAACCTTCGTCTCGTTGTTTCTATTGCAAAAAAATATGTAGGACGCGGAATGCAGTTTCTTGATCTTATCCAGGAAGGCAACTTAGGTCTTATCAAGGCTGTTGAAAAGTTTGACCATACTAAAGGATTCAAATTCTCAACATATGCAACATGGTGGATAAGACAGGCTATTACAAGAGCTATCGCTGACCAGGCAAGAACTATCCGTATCCCTGTTCATATGGTTGAAACAATAACTAAGGTAAAGAAAGTTTCAAGCCAGCTTCTTCATCAGAACGGACACGACCCTTCTCCCGATGAAATCGCAAAGGAACTTGATATGCCCGTTGAAAGAGTAAGAGAAATCATGAGAATAGCTCAGGATCCTGTTTCTCTTGAAACTCCTATCGGTGAAGAAGAAGACAGCCATCTCGGAGATTTTATTCCCGATGACGACGCTCCCGCTCCTGCTGAAGCAGCATCTCTTATTCTTCTTAAAGAACAGCTCAGTGAAGTTCTTTCAACTCTTACAGAAAGAGAAGAAAAGGTTTTAAGACTCCGTTTCGGTCTTGAAGACGGACGTTCACGTACACTTGAAGAAGTAGGAAGAGAATTTAACGTTACAAGAGAAAGAATCCGACAGATAGAAGCGAAGGCTTTAAGAAAATGCCGTCACCCATCCAGAAGCAAAAAGGTCAGAGATTTCCTTGATTCTTAATTTGGAGATAAGATATGCATATTACTTTGGAATCAGATTACGCGGTAAGAATTGTGGCTTGTTTGGCGCAAGAAAACAAGCGTATTGACGCAAAAACAATTTCTCAGAAAAACAATGTGACTTTAAGATTTGCGCTTAAAATACTCCGAAAACTTGTTGAATCGGGTATTGTAAAATCATATAAAGGAACTCAGGGTGGATATGAACTTGCTAAATCCCCTTCTGAAATTTCCTTATGCGATGTTATAGAAACAGTTGAAGGAACATATCATTTCAGCCGTTGTCTTGAAGATGGTTATGAGTGTTCATGCGGAAGGTCGGGCGATTGCTGTCATCAGAAAGCGTTTGGTCAGATAACTGAAATCGTTAAGAAAGAACTTAAAGCAAGAACCTTTGATAAGTTGGTGAACTGATGCAATACGATTGTTATGTTATAAAATTTCCCGACGGAAAATTTGTTTTTAAAAGAAACACTTTCGTAAAGCTCAAAGAAAACGCAAGAAAGTTCAATACAACTGAAAGTGCACATAAATACGCAAAATCAAACGGCTATACAAACTATGAAATAATCACTGTTCTGGGAAAAGAAAAATATCTTCCCGATTATTAAAAATTACATATCTAATAAAAAAGAGTACCTTTATAAAAGGTACTCTTTTTATTTATTATTCATTTTCTTCGATTTCAAGTTTTTCATAAAGATAATCAATCTTTTCGTTAAGTTCGTCTATCTGTTGCTGATAGGCTATCGCTTTTTCTTCTTCTGCTTTACGTATTTTCTTCTCAGCCGAAAGTCTTATTCCGAAGCCTGCTGTAACTATAATTGCAAAGATTGTGAGAAATATTGTTACGGGATTAAAATATCCTTTGCTCTCACTCTTTTCTTCGAGAAGAACTTTGAATCCCGATGAACGAAGTGCTTTTTTAATAGCTATTGAAAGCGGAACTGCAATTATAACAGCGAGTGTTCCGTTTATTAAAGACGTTACACCCTTTTCAACCATAACTCCCGTTGCGGTTTCTATGGGATTTCCTAAAAGAAGCTGTTCTATAAAAGACTTTCCGAGATAAAGAATTATATATGTTATCTGTCCGCACACAGCAGCAATAAGTGTTTTTAAAAACTCATTTTTCATTCCGTTCCGGTTAAGTTTTCCCGAAACAAAACCCATTGAAAATTTCGAAAAGAATGTATATGGTGCCGACATAACATAGGCTGGATTGAAAAGGTCATAAAGTGCTCCACCTATACCTGATGAAAGACCGCCATTTACTCCGCCAAAGAGAAGCCCCGCAAGTAAACACATTGAATTTCCGAGATGGACGCGGGCATCATTGTTTAGCCTTATTTCCATAAAATTTCCTACATAAACGAGAGCCGCCATAAGCCCTATTGATACCACACGATAAAGCGTTAGTCTCTTTTCGGCATTTGTCTTTGCCATGATGTTTTTCTCCCTTCGTTTTCCGATAGGTTGATTATACTTCTTTGCCGTTTCTTTGGCAAACGAAGGAAAAGATTTTTGATTTTCCACAAATTTATTGAAAATATAATAATAAAGAAATATCTACACCCGTTTTATAGGTATATTTAAACAATATATTTTATTTCGTTTTTAAAGCGTTAATCGACAGTATGTCAAAGTGCAAAAAAACGCCTTTATAAACGATAAATCGGTTGTCATATTTGTATATTTTTATCTTTATTTGACAACTACTATGAAAGGTGGTAGAATTATCATAATGATTTCGTTTTCGAGGTGATCTGATGTTCAGAAAAATAACCGCTTTTTTACTCGCGGCAACGATGTGTCTTATCTTTTCGGGGTGTAACAATAAAAACTCAACTATCAGCAAAGCTGAAACGGGAACTCCCGAAGAAATTGTCATGGGATACTATACATGTCTTATAAATGAAAAATATGATATTGCATATGATAAATATGTTTCAAGCATATCGAAAGTTTTTGAAACAAAAGAAGAATTTTCTCAGAGAATGTCACTTTCAGCATTTATGCAGGATAAAAAACTCAAGGATATTCTTATAAACGATGCCGAACTTATTGTAGGAACAGAAGATGTAATCTATAAGATAAAAGGCATCGCAAAATACGACCTTGATGGAGAGACCATAACAGAAGATTTTTATGAATATGTAATCACTCAGGAAAAAACAGGATTTAACAGAATTTTAATAGACGGCGCACTTTCAGCCAAACCTTATGAAATGTCAAACGGAAAAGGACTTCACGCTGAAAAGGTTATGGTTTATAATACCGTTGAAGGAAAACGCGTTAAAATGACTATGAAAAACAATGATGTGGTATTTCATGCTATCGGAAAAGAATCTATGCCGCCTATGATTGAAATCGTTGTAAACGGAAGAACAAGACCTTGCAAATTCTCATCATATACAATAATCGAACCGGGAAAAACTGCTGAATTTACAGCTGACTACGAAGGCGTTTCGGGAGAAGTTACAAAGGTTGTTCTTTCATCTATATACGCTGTCGGAGAAAATAAAAAGCCGTCTGAAGAAGACAGTGGCAGGGTTTATTCACTCACACTCCAGAAATAACAGAAATTGCAAAGGGAGCGACTATTGCCGCTCCCTTAATAATTTATTTGAAGTTTTTCGTCGCACTACCGACTATGCCAAGGGACTCACTCCTATCTGTTCAGATTTTTTTATTTACCTTTGGCATGATAATCAACTCTTTACTTGAATTTTAACCTATGCGGAAAATCCATCCGCTAAAATGAGTATCCTGTCGGACTCACCCCTTATAATCAAATTTAAATGTTCAAATCGTAAAAAGCGGGCACAATCATTACCATATATGCCAACTCCCTCCGTTTAAAATTTGAAGAAGTGAACGACTTTCATCGTTTCGCAAAACTTTCGGGTGGTCTCACTCCAATCTAACTAAATTTTTCTGTCAAATGTCCTCAAAATCATAAGCATACCTTCTTTATAAAAGATGTAGTTACTTAATGGTGCATAGGACTCACCTTTCCTGAAAGTTATTTTTTGCAGCCGATAATATATCAAAACCTCACGGTTTAAGTTCTGGTTTATACCGCATACAGCTGTTGACACTGCACCGATAAAGACCCATAATCCCTGTTGCCCAAGAACAAAACCCCGACACTCGGATTACGACACGCCTTTTTGTCTAAAACTTATCCTTACCGATAAAACATCGTAATTCCAGAGTGGCTGAAAGCCATTTCTACTCCGCCAAAGCAACGGACAGTTTACAACACGGCCACAAGCATGTCTACGAAAAGATTCTGCTCTGAGCTTATCTCTGAAATTTTATCCAACGGACACGCCTGCCTTTCCGATAATAATTGTAAACTGGCACCCACACCCCGTTCGCGAATGATAAACTGTCGCACCCGACTATGTAAACCTGACCGCAACCTTACGATGTGAATCGTTACTATCTTAGAGCCCTGACCTCTTGTGGTCTTCTCTATGTTTATAATATACCACCACTTTTGGTTAATGTCAACAGTTTTTTCTAAAAATTGTTGATAACTTTTAGCTATATTATTTGTAGATTTTGACTATTGACTCTTTTTTCTGATAATGGTATAATATTTTATGTTGGGTGAGTTTTTTCTCGCCCATATTTTATTATAATAGGTATAAAGGAGAATATTATGTTTAACGAAGAAGAAATCAGTTTTACTCCCGATTTATATACTCTTGTTGATGAAAACGGCGAAGAGCAGACATTTGAACTTTTAGACGCTATGGAATATGAAGGCGAAAGATATTACGCACTCACTCCTTACTATCCCAACGCCGAAGATTTGCTCAACGACAACGGTGAACTCACTATACTCAAATCTGAATATGTTGACAATGAAGAAATGATGGTTTCTATTGAAGATGATGATGAATTTGAGAAAATTGCCGAAATTTTCCTCGAAAGAATTGAAGTTATGTTCGACGAACCCGAAGATGAAGATGATTTCTAAAAATTGCTATTGATTTTTTATCTTGTTTGATATATACTATCATCAAGGAAAGATATTCTGCCTTGTACGTCAGGTGTGATTTTTATAATCCAACACATAATTAAAGGGACTTGTCCTCCCGGTGTGGATTGCAGACCTCCCGCTTTTGCGGACGAAGGGAGCGCGAAACATCAGGGGCATAACCCACCTGCTGAGTGCGGGTTTTATGCTTCACATCAACGGCAAGGCGGTATTTTTTAAAAACAAATAACCCGTGAAGAATTTTCTTCACGGGTTTCTTTTTGTTATTATGTGCAGATTATTTCGCTTGATGTCATTGTTTTCTTTACATAGATTTTCTTATCGATTCTTTCCTTAAGGTCAGGCACATGAGAAATTATTCCTATGAGTCTGTCGCCCTGAGTAAGACTGTTAAGAACACCTATAGCCTGTTCGAGCGAATTGGCATCAAGTCCACCGAAGCCTTCATCTATAAACATTGATTCAATATGAATTCCGCCACTGTTGCTCTGAATAACATCTGAAAGTCCGAGTGCAAGAGCGAGCGACGCCTTGAACCCTTCACCACCAGAAAGTGATTTTACGGTTCTTGGCTTACCGCTGAAGTTATCATAAACATCGATTTCAAGCCCTGTCTGTTTACGGAGATTATCAACTTCGTCCTGCTGAACAAGAAGGTATCTGTTTTCGCTCATCTTAAGGAGGCGTTCATTTGCCTTATCAAGAATTCTGCGGAAATATGTTCTCTGAACATACTGTTCGAAAGTAATCTTCTGCTTTCCTGCAAGTTCTCCGTTTGCTGTTTTTGAAATATCGCATACAAGAGAATATTCCTTTTCGAGTTTATTTCTCTGAACATATTTTTCCTTGATGAATTCGAGAGTTTTGAGATTTCCTTCGAGTCTTGAAGCAACTCTGATATATTCGCTTTCGATTGTTTCTGTTTCTTTGGAAAGAACATCGTTCTTTGCTTTGAGTTCAGAAACATCAACTCTTTCCTTGCCTTCTGTCTGTTCGAAAATCTGTTCGTATCTTGCCTTCTGAGCAGTAACTTCATCGTTATATTCAGAAAGTTCTTTCTTCATCTGTGAGAGAAGGTTTTCTTCAATAACCGAAGATTTATAATCATCTTCAGAAGCAAATCCGTTTTCTGAAAGTGATGCTTTATAATCTTCAACTGCTTTGTTGTATCCTTCTTCGGCAGATGTTTTTCTTTCTTCTGCCTCTTTAAGAACAGCACTGTTGTTTTCAACGAGAATCTTACATTCGTTATAAGCAGTTTCAGCGTCTTTAAGAGCAGTTTCCATTGTTTCAAGTTCTGATTCAAGAACCGCTATGTTTTCGAGCGCTTCTTCCTTTGTAGGATAATCGAGGAAAGAAAGAACATTTTCATATGACGCTGTTCTTTCCTTGACAGCACTGAGAGTTTCGGAACGTTCCTTGATTTTTTCAGCAAGAGTTTTTTCAGATTCAGCAGCTTTAACTTTAAGCTCTTCGATTTTTTCTGTAAGCTCTGCCTTTTTCTGCTTTGCTTCTTCTATGAGCTTATGTTCGTTTTCAAGTTCTCTTGCTTCTTCTTCAAGCTTTTTCTGTTCTGTTATTATAAGCTCGGGAAGATTATCAACAGTTATTTCTATTCCCGGGAAGAATCTATCTGTTTCAGCTTTAAGATGCTGAGCTGTCTGTTCGAAAGCGGCACTCTTTTCGTTTGCCGAGTTAGCCGCACTCTGAAGTCGCTTGAAAAGTCTGTCTCTTTCTTCGCGAAGTTCTGCGAGTTTTTCGTCACTTACAGCGCCTGCTTCCATTTTGGCAGGGTTGGGGTGATGATAAGAACCACATACAGGACAAGGCTTGTCATCCTGAAGTTCTGCTGCCATTATGCCTGCTTGTGAACGGAAGAACGCAAACTCTGCTTTTGTATAAGCATCAAGAGCGTTGTTATAGTTCTTTTCAACAGTATAATAGCTCTTTCTGAGCATTTTGAGTTCGTTATTGAACGAGAGCATATCTTTTGTAAGAGATGCCATATTTTCAACTTTTTCATAGCGTGTCTGTATCTTCTGAATTTTTGTTTCAGATGATATAAAACGAACTTCAGCATCAGAAACCTCAGCGAGTTCCTTTTCGCATTCAGCAAGTTCTTCTTTAGCAGATTCTCCCGCTTCTCTTGCGGCAGTTTCTGCTGCTTCAAAAATGCTGTCCTGTGCTTTGAGTTTTTCTATCTGGCTACCCAAAAGTATGAGATTTTCATATCGTGGAAGATGTCTTTTAATCTGTTCGATACGGCTGAGTTTTGCGTTTCTCTGTGGAATTTCTTCCTGACAACGAAGAAGTTCCTTTTCAAGTTCTTCAAGTCTCGGAGCGGCATCTTTAGATGCAACTTCAAGTTCTGAAAGTGAAGAAACAGCTTCATCGAAAAGTTGTTTTTCTCTGATCAACGCCTTTTCTTTGGGAAGAACATTCTTTATCGCTTTCTCTGCTCTTAAAACCTTTTCAGACATTTCTGTCATATCATCTTTCTTATCACCGAGTTCGGCAAGTTTGAAACGAAGGTTTTCGTATTCATCAAAAAGCTTGTTTGTTTCTTCTGCCTTTGAATATTCTGTATGGATTTTCTGCATCTCTTCACGCTTCGCGTCAAAGAGTGCTTTTTTCTCATCGCGTACAGCGGTATCCTTTTCGTTGAGGTCTGAAAGTGCGGCAACGAGTTCTGTTATCTTATTGATATCCTTTTCTTCAAGAAGTTTTGCAAGTTCGCTATCTTCGCTTTCGGGAGTTACACCTTCGCAATACTGTTTTACCGCATCTGTATTCTTTTCAAGAGCGTATGAAATTTCAGCAGTTCTTGATTTCAAAACATTCTGGAAAGACTGAAAATATGTTGTATCAAAAACTTTTCTGAATATTTCGGAACGTTCCTTACTGTCAGCATGGAGAAGTTTTAAAAATTCACCCTGAGCGAGCATTCCGATATATTTGAAACGCTTATAGTCAACGCCTAAAATAGCTTCGATTTCAGCGTTTACATTCTTTTCACCAGCACAGGTATAATTTTTTGTTTCTAAAGTTGCGTTGGCATTTTCTGTTGTTTCGCCTTCGGAGTTTTTCTTCTTTCTCTTATATGAAGGATTTCTTCTTACTGTATAAATCTCATCTTTGTTAGAGAAAACAAGTTCTACAAAAGTGGGTGTATTATCGTTTGCGAAATCACTTCTTATCATATCTGATGTTCTGTTATCGCCACTTGCTTTTCCGAAAAGAGCATAACAGATACCATCGAAAATTGTTGTCTTTCCCGCACCGGTATCACCTGTTATGAGAAAAAGTCCCTTCTGACCGAATTTTTCAAAATCGATTTCGGCTTTATCGGCATATGGGCCGAACGCGCTGAGGGTAAGTTTTATAAGTTTCATATAATATCTCTTGCTCCTTCCTCAAACGCTTTTCTTACTACCGATATTTTATCTTCTGTGAGTTCAACACCGTTCTGTAATGCATAGAACTCAGCAAAAAGTTCTTCAGGGGATTTTTCATCTATATTTTCTGCGGAATGTATTTCTGCATCATGAGCTGTTCTGCTGTTTTCAAAATCAATATGCATAAGATTAGGATAAATCGAACGGAGCTTTCCTACTGCATCATAAAGTTCGTCTTCATCTGTTAAAACTGCATAGATGTAGTCGTCATCATCAAGAGAAATTGTTGTTTTCATAAGGTCTTTGAGTTTACCTTTGATTTTTCTCATATCTCTTCTTGGCGTTACGGGGATTTTATCAACCGAAACGCTTCCCTTTCCTTCGAGAGAAACAACTGTTACAGATTTTGTCTGTTGAATTTCAGAAAGAGAGTATTTCAAAGGAGAACCCGCATATCTTACTGTATCTCTTCCGATGCTCTGTGCTGAATGGATATGTCCCAAAGCGACATAATCAAAACAGTCAAAAACAGAAACATCAACATTATCAATTCCGCCTACATTTATCTGTTCTGATTCACATCTTACGGGTTCGGCACCGCTGTTTGTTATAAACTGATGCGCAATAAGAACATTTCTTTCTTTTCTGTCGATATCGGCATGCTTTATGATAGCACGTACTGCGTCATCATAGGTTTCAATTTTATCATCGGGATAGTAAGGTTTTACATATTCGGGTCTTACAAAAGGAAGCATATAAACATTTACTTCTCCGAAAATATCTTTATATGTGTATTTTTTAAGAGTTCCATCAAAGTTTGAATAAATCATTACGCCCTTCGAACTCATAAGACGGCTTCCGAATGAAAGACGTTCTTTTCCGTCGTGGTTTCCGCTTATCATATAAACGGCAATACCTTTTTCTGAAAGGTCGGTAATAAATTTATCGAGAACTTCAACAGCGTTTGAAGAAGGAACACTTTTATCATAAACATCGCCCGCAACAAAAACAGCGTCAACTTTTTCAACTGTCGCGGTATGTATAATCTTTGAAAGTATGAATTCCTGATCTTCGGTCATATCATAACCGTAAACCGTTCTGCCTATATGCAGATCTGAAATATGCAGAAATTTCAATGCAAAACCCTCCGATTATCAAAATATAAATATACAAAGTAATTATATCACATAATTTCAAATAAAACAAGGAATTTTTGCATTTAAAGAATTTTAAAGGCGAAAAAAATATGGTGAAAATAGCGTTGATTTTGTGACAATTATGTGATATATTAATATTAGGTATATATTTTTTAAAGAACGGAGGGTTTTTATGGGCAAAAAAGCAATATCCTTAAAGGCGAAATTCTTTATTGTTACAACTACAGTAATTGTGATACAATTTATTCTCAACGCAATCCTTTATCATTCTCTCGGGAATTTTGAATACATAGACCAGAAAATGTCGAAAGAAGTTTATTCAGAAACTCTGAATGCATATAAGCAACTTGAAACATCTCTTACAACCCCTGCGAAATCGCTTGATATAGAAGCAAGTTATATCGCCGAAAGCATAGAGGCTACCGTTATGAGCGGAAATAATATGCCTTTATCGGCCGAAGTAGATGAGGAAATTTCTTTTGCTGAAAGATTTGATTCTCTTTCAGGAAATTCCGTTAAAATAACATCAATAACAGCATCGGCCGAAAAAAGCCTGCTTTCAATTCTCTCTGATGATACAATTTCAGGTGCGTTTATAATTCTTGATACAAATGTTTCGAAAAAAGAAGGCTCACATTCTGCATTATATCTCAGAAAAACCGATAAGGGTGTTTCTGTAATTTACGGAAACAATGCCAAAACAAGTCTCGACAGAACAAGAAAAATCGCTGATGAAATTGATTTTTCACTTGAAAACGAAGAAACAGGCGTTTTATATTCTTTCTATTCAAAACCCGCTCTTTATAAGAAAAAATCCATGGCTCATTCGAGCGAATCATTCACATACTGGGCTGCTCCCCATCGTCTTTTTGAGGGCGAAGAAAGAGTTGTTTCGTATTCAAGACCCGTTGTTTCTTCCGACGGAACATTCATAGGCGTTATCGGATTTGAAGTTTCTGAAAAAACAATAAAATCATTTTTAACCGCAGATAGCCTTGGTTTTGGAAATTCAGGATACGCACTCTTTGATCGTTCAAACGGAATGATCAATCTTTCAAACGCCATCGCAACAGGAGTATCTATAACCGATATAGAAACAATCTCACATCCTGTTATCGTTACTTTAAGCCGAGATTATGGTCAGAATGTTTCTACTCTTGAAGCCGAAGACGGAAAACGTTCTTATCTTTATACTCATCATCTTGATTTTTACGATGAACAGTCTTACTTTGACGAAAGCGAAGAATGGATGCTTGTCGGAACTGTTCCCGAAAGCTATATAACCAAACATTCAACTACTGTAAAAGGTCTTTCGGTAATAATTATGGCGACCGCTATGCTTATTGCCATACTCGTTTCTGTTTTCGTTATTACTATTACAACTTCAAAAGCTTCAAAGCTTTCAAAAACAGTAGAAAATCTTAAAAACGATCGTTCAAAATCTCTTGTCCTTGAAAGAGTAGGAATAAAAGAAATCGACACCCTCTCTGAAGTTATAGAATCATACAGTGAATCCGTTTCTGTAAACTCTGCAAAGAAATCAAAGATTGTTGACCTTATTTCAAACCCTATTGCAACATTTGAAATAAGCAAGAACGAAGACAAGGTTTTTGTTTCAAACTCAATAGTAAACATTCTTCAACTTAATCCCGCAATTATAATAAACGGATATATAAACAAAAAAGAATGGGATGAAATCTATAACAGCATAACCGCTTCTGAAAACATTTCATACGAAGGAAGCTATCATGTAAACAAAGAAGCAGGAAACGAAACCGGTGGTCAGTGGCTCAAGATAAACACATATGAATCCGAAAAGTATATCATAGGTGTTATAACTGATATTTCAGAACAGATACTCGAAAGAAAACGTATTGAATACGAACGCAGTCACGATGCTCTCACAGGTATCATCAACAGAAGAACATTCCTTTTAAGAACCGAAGAAATTCTCGGAAACTGCAAAAATGCCGTTGTTGCTTTATGGGATATAAAGAATATAAAATTCATCAACAACAAATACGGCCATGAAAACGGCGATAAGCTTATAAAAGCCGCAACAAGAGTTCTTGATTCGGTTTCAAACGACAGACATACCATAACCGCAAGGCTCTCTGGTGATGAATTTGTAACTATATTCTTTGGTGAAAAAGATGTTTCGTTCTATAAAAAGGAAGTTAAAAATCTTTATGAACTTCTTTCAAATGTTGTTATCGAAACGCCCGATGGCACAGAAATCAAGATTGAAGCCGCTGTCGGAACCGCTTGTTACCCATTTGACGCACCCGACATAAAAGGACTTTTACGTTGTACAGACAGCACACTTCTTAACAACAAAAACGAAAACGGCAGACATTCTGACGGAATATTCGAATATAAAGCTTATTAAAAATCTCAAGGGTATCGGAAAAGAAATCCGTTACCCTTGATTTATGACGAAAGGAAAACACCATGAAATTTGTAATACAGAGAGTTACTTCGGCTTCGGTTGAGGTTGATGAAAAAATTGTCGGGAAAATAGGCAAAGGATTTCTCGTTTTAATAGGTATCGGAAAAGAAGATAACGAAGAAATCGCTGATAAGATGATTAAAAAGCTTATAGGAATGAGAATTTTTGAAGACGAAAACGGAAAGACAAATCTTAGTCTTAATGATGTTTCGGGAGAACTTCTTCTTATATCACAGTTTACGCTTTATGCTGATTGTAAAAAAGGAAACCGTCCGTCATTCATAAACGCCGGTTCACCTGACGAAGCAAACAGACTTTATGAATATATAATCTCTGAATGTAAAAAAGAAATAAGTATTGTTGAAAAAGGAGTATTCGGTGCAGATATGAAAGTTGCGCTTCTGAATGACGGTCCTTTCACAATAATCCTTGACAGCAGAGATATTCTTTAATATTTATAAACAAAAGCTCCTGTGCTGAATAAGCACAGGAGCTTGGTTTTTTATTCATATTTTGAATGTGTGAAAGAAAGTTCGGTAGAAAGCGAGAAATTATTGAGATATTCTAAAAATTCAACGCCGGGAACCGCTTTTGAGAAATAATACCCTTGAAAATAATCGCATTTGAGTTCAAGAAGTTTATCTATATGCGCTATTGTTTCAACACCTTCCATAACGATTTCTGTTCCGAGTTGCTGAAGCATATAGAAAGTATTTTTAAGGGTTGCATAGGCCTTTGGATTATCAAGCGATGACCAGAGAATACTTTTATCAATCTTGACACAGTCAAACGGAAGCGCATATACATAAGAAAGGTTTGAATAACCTGTTCCGTAATCGTCAAGTGCAAATTTGACACCGTTTGAAGAGAATGTATCAACGTTTCTGATTAAGTTAACAGGTGAACCCACCGCTGCTGTTTCTGTTATTTCAAGAATGATATTCTGAGGCTTTACATCGTAATCTTTCATTATTCTGATAAATCTGTCAGCCAGTCTGTATTGCATACACTGAACGGTTGAAAGGTTTACTTCGATGTATTCTATTCCCTTTTCACAGACATTTCCGTCTCTTATGAATCTGCACACGCTTTCAAATACAAACTCACCAATATCAAGAATAAATCCCTCTTTTTCAGCCATAGGAATAAACACCTCGGGAGAGATAAATCCCAACTGCGGATCATTGAGTCTTACGAGAGCTTCTGCCGCGATAATCTTTTTCTTTGCGGTTGAATATATAGGCTGATAGTAAACTTCAAATCCGCCGTTCATAACCGCATTTCTTACTGCTGTTCTTATCGAATCGATACGAACTACATCGACGATATCGGAAATCTGAAGAACGTTCTTCTTGATGTTCTTGAATTCCATAATAGCTTCAACGGCATCATAATATTCGCTGATACTTCTTATATCTTCAGGACATCTTATCGCCGCTGTCTGTTGTGTCAGAATGGCAACGTCGTTTCCGTTGTTCCAGTTATGATTGAATCTTTCTACTATTGCATTTACATAATCATCAGGATTTTTATCGGGAATGTATTTCATTTTTATAGCAAAAGCCCTGTTGTTTATCATTGAAACAATGCAATCTTTTTCGAGTTTTGAAAGAAATTTTATTACATCACTGTAAATTCTGTCAACACCTTCAGAACCGAATTTTTCCTGAATTATGCGATAATCTCTTATATGAACAACTATTACAAGAAATTTCTTTCTCGAAATAAACTCTGAATTGAGAAATTCAACAAACATCTTGTATCTCATAGCGCCCGTAGGTTCATAAACTTCCTCAGGATTCTGAATGAAGAATATCATTATTACCGATGAAAGTGCAACTGTGAAATTCTGAAGAAGAATCTGCGGGAAAATCGCCTGAACAATAACTGTTATTATTGTCATAGCAATTATAACCCCAAACGCTACTATCTGTTTGTGGCTGAATACAGTTCTGTATACTATCGTTATAACAAAAATATAAACAAGATAATAGAAAAGAATTGTATAGATGATGTTGAAGAAGATTCCTTTACAGAACCGACCCGCATTATCAAAGTAGAAAAATAGTTTTGTAGCACCCGTTGTGACAAGCAGAATAAAGAACGCTGTAAACGGTGCCCATACAAGAAAACGATGGAACGACAACTTGATATCTATCTTTGCAAGGCAAAGAGACAGAAGCAGAAGCGTTATCATTGTCAGACAATCAAATATGTAATACAAAATATTCATCGAATATTTTATAAACGGACTTGTCACGAAAGGATTCTGTATCGCCATAGCACCCATTGTATCGAAAAAGGTTGTAGCTATACCATAAACAATAAGGAGGGTATAAAGACGATACTGCATAAACGGCAGTTTCTTTTTGAGCGAATGGTAGATAAAAAGAAGTGTGAATGTAAAGAAGGCACATATATCAAAATACATATTATACATTGTAATCATTATATTATACCTCCTTTTACCATCGGAGATTCAAAGGATTTTATATAGTCTGAAAGTGATTTTTCATCAAACGAGCCTGATATAAAATCACCCTCGCCATACTGACAATTCATACTGCTGAGCATTCTGAAACTGTTTTCGCTGTTTACACCGCCTGCTATTGTATTTATGCCAAGTTCAAGCATAAGATTAAATGTGCTTTCAAGCATTATAGCGGCTTTTCCGTTGCTGAGCGCCGCTGAAACAACGCTGTCAGCGATTTTGACATAAGAGAACGGAAGATTGTAAATTGACGAAATTTCTGATTTTCCGACACCGAAATTATTAAAACAGAATAAAAATCCTTTTTCATGAAGGTCGTTAAGATAATCTTCAATAATTATCGAAAGTTCATCTGTTACTATTTCTGAAATCTTAAAGCAGATTTTAGAAGGCTCAACATTATATTTTTCAAGAACAGAAAGATATCTTTCTGCCATTTTGTTCTGAACACACTGAACAACAGAGAAAGGAATTTCTACATGGTGGAATCCGTTATCTTCAAGCCCGCCTTCGCTTATAAAGCGACAGATTTTTTCGAAAGCAGCCTCTCCTATTTTTGCCATATCACCGCTTCTTTCGGCAACGGCAGAAAATTCCGCATCAGAAATTCTTCCTATAACATCGTCTGTTATATAAAGTTCAGATTCAACATAAGAAATGCCATCGTTTTCAAATGAATATACAGGACGATATGTTATTCCGAAATCGCCTGTTTCAACAACTTTTTTAACTGCCGATTTTATTGCAGACGCTCTTACAAGAATTTTGTTATCGACTTCTGAAAAATAGACGATCTTATCAGATTCCTTATTATTTTCAAACCATGAAATTATGTTTATAAGAGTAGTTGTGTCACTGACATCTTCGGGGCATTCAACAACGCATATTCTTATGGGAAGCATAGCAGAATTGCTTTCGCAATACCAGGGTCTGTCAAAAATCTCGCAGAGTTTTGAAACCTTGCGGTTTATTTCAGAAAAGCTGGGGAATTCAACGCAAAGCACACCGGGGTTTACAGAATAGATTTTCTGTCCACCCATTTCAAAAAGAACTTTTGTTATCTGTTTTACGGCGTTTGTGATAAAATCACGCCCGAGAGCGTTGCTGTAATGTTCAAAGTTGTTGATGACAATAGTCATCATATAAAATTTCTTTTTTCTTTCAAAGTCATATTTAAGCATAGAAACAAGGCTGTTTTTATTATATATACCATACTCTGTATCTATAACCGAAACAGGATTCTGAATAACAAGAAGAACAGCCAATGCACAAAGTGCCATAGCAAAATTTTCAACCTTCTGAGAAGGGAAAAAGAACTGAACAGCTGATGCAGCAACCATTATTCCGACAAGAGCAACTATCGCAACAATTACAGATCTTGAGTAATTATCACGATGAACAAGTGTATATCCGACTATACAAATCAAATAGTAAAACGCAATGATATAAATAAAAATCATACCTTTTTCGCGTGTGTAAACCATATTTTCAACTGAGAAAATAAGATTTGTAAGAGGATTTGTAAAAACCAATGCTTCTATCAGAATAAGCGGCGCAAAAAGCATTACCCTTTCTCTTGCATTAAAATCTCCGAGTTCTCTTCGAAGGCTCATTACATAAAGAAGCGCTGCAGGAGTACACATAACATGAGTTATGAAATATAACATATAAGAAATATGTTTTACCGTATTTATTCCGATATGGTCGGTTATGCCGTCTGTAAAAATTGCAGCAGCAGTTGTCATTGCAATCGACAAAACGAAAACAAGATAGCATTTATTATGTAAAAGAGGAGTTTTTTTATTAAGACTATAGCATATCGAGATGATGACAAGCATTAAAAGTCCTGCTATATGATAGCTTATTTCTTTCATAAAACCCCCTCCTTTCTTTCATAATAAACCCCAAAAACGCAGCGACTGCAAAATAGCAGTTGCTGCGTATTTTTTACAAATTCCTATTTCCACATTTCTCCGTAAATTTCATCATAATTCACGAGATCATCGAGAAGTCTTGGAATAAGAACATCCTGCTCTTCGTCAGAGAACTGGCAGGTACCTACTGCGCGATGTCCTCCTCCGCCATACTTAAGCATAAGTTTGCCAACATTGACTTTTGAAGTTCTGTTCATAATGCTGTATCCTACTGCACAAGAACAGCCTTTTCCGCCTTTACCGTCAACTATCCATACAGAGATATTCTGTTCGGGATAGAGGCTGTAAATCATAAATCTGTTGCCTGCATAAATCGGATTCACTCCGCGAAGGTCTGTTATGATTACATCCTTTTCGATTCTTGTATATTTATGAATCATTTCTGTGAAAAGGTCAGCCTGTTCACGATAAAGATCGATTCTTTCCTTTATATCATCGAGAGCGAGAATTTCTTCTGTTGTCATTGTGCGACAGCAATCGATGAGTTTTTCCATAAGCTGATAGTTACTTATTGTGAAGTTACGGAATCTTCCGAGACCTGTTCTTGGGTCCATAATAAAGCCTATAAGAATCCATCCTTCGGGATGAAGAACTTCATAGGGAGAAAGATGACCCGAGTCAACCTTATCTACTGCTTCCATCATATCTGTAAAGTTAGGGAAACGGTCTTCCCCGCCGTAGTATTCATATATAATTCTTGCGCACGAGGGAGCATGACGGCTTTCACCGCTGTATTTTCCTTCAAGTTCGTTTCTTTCAAATTCACTTGAATGATGGTCAAACCACATTCCGCATCCTTCAACGTAAGGAACGTTTGCAAGAACATCGTTTTCTGTTACTTCAACTATGCCATCCTGTAAATCCTTGGGATGAGCAAATTTCCAGTTGTCGATAATGCCAACCTCTTTAAGAAGAGCGGCACATGCGAGTCCGTCGAAATCGGAACGGGTAAGTAATCTCATAAAAATACCTCCGAAAAATTATGTGAATCAAAGTTCTACATATCAATATGTTGATTATACCATAGTAATACATAACATTCAATAGTTTTTAAGTAATTTTGTCAGTTTTTTTCATAAAATTCAAGGAATTTTTATTCAAAAAGCGTAAATACTAAACTTGTACTCCGATAAAAATGAGATCGAAGTAAATATTTTTGGGAGGATTCTTATTATGAAAATGAACAAAAGCATTAAATGCACAGTAGGAAACTGCAAGTATAACGTCAAATCAGAGGGTTATTGTTCTCTTGACGTTGTTAAAATCGGAACACATGAAGCAAACCCCACAGAATGTCAGTGCACAGACTGTAACTCATTCGTCTGCGATTCAGACTGCTGCCGATAAAAAGAAAAATCGGAGAGGATTTTCCTCTCCGATTTTATTTTAGTTTGCAGGAATTGTAAATTCATATCCGTTATGACGATATTCATCAATAACTTCGTCTAAAATTTCTGTATTCGTTTCTGAAACAGCATGAAGAAGGATAATCTGTCCGCTATGCGGATTTGCTGTGATTTTGTTGAAAGCCTCGCTTTTATCGGGCTGATTGTTTACATCCCAGTCGGCATAGGCAAAACTCCAGAAAAGTGTTTTATAACCCATTCTCTGAGCAAGTGCCAATGCTCTTTCTGAATAAACGCCTTCGGGTGGACGCATATATTTCATTTCATAGCCATAGGTTTCATAGATATAATCTTCGATTTCAGTAAGTTCCTTTTCGGCATCTTCTATCGAAACATCAAGTAAACTTGCGAGTGATTTATGATTCTGTCCGTGGTTGCCTAAAACGTGTCCTTCATCGATAATACGCTGAATGATAGCCGGGTCGGCATATTTACAATATCCACCTGTTACAAAGAAAATTGCTTTTACATTCTTTTCTTTAAGAGTATCAAGGATTTTTTCGGTATAGCCGTTTTCGTAGCCTAAATCAAATGTCAGCCATACTGTATTGTCATCGGTATTATTTACTGCATAAGCTGAATACTTGCTGTATTTATCGTTGAATTGTGTAGCTCCGTAAGGTCTTCCGTTTTCATCAAACTGAACACCCTGACCGTAACCGCACTGTGTGTTGTCAATGCATACAAGTTCTTCATCTGAAATATAAGGAACTTCTATTTCAGGAAGAGTCTGTAAAGGTTCGGTTTCAGAAAAAGTTGTTATCTGTGGTTCTGAAACTATGGGTTCGGTTTCTTCAATAGGCGTTCCCATAACCTGCTGTGCATCAGATGTTGTTTCTTCCCATCCGTAATTCACATTCTGCGGGTCTAGTTCAGAGCATGATGTCATCATCATTGCAAAACAAAGAATAACAGGGAAAAAGTATTTCATATAATTCCTCCTTTTCTTTTTAAATCAACGAGCAAAACGCTCTGTTTTTATTTTGTGAAAAGGGATATTTTTTATCCTATTTATATTTTAGCATATTTTTTTGCAGAATGCGATTACAATTTGGTTACAAATAAAGGATATTTTTTTACAAAAAATATCCACCCTTTTAAGCAAAGAGTGGATAATGTTTTAAGCGTTGAGATAAGACCTTACAAGCGCCTGTAAAAGTTCGTCTCTGTCGAGATGACGGATAAGACTTCTTGCGTTGTTGTAAGTTGTGATGTATGTAGGGTCTTCTGAAAGAATATAACCTACAATCTGGTTTATGGGATTATAACCCTTTTCTTTGAGTGCATCATAAACCGCCATAAGCGTTCTCTGCATTTCGTCGTCTTTTTCAGCCTTTACAGAAAAGGTCATTGTCTGTTCGTTCATTATAATCCCTCCTGAATCAGTTTTAGTTATAGGGGTATTATACCCCAAAACCTATCAAAAAACAATAGAAAAATTACAAATTGGTTACAATATACAATTTTTCAAAGAAAATTTTGGTATGAAGAAAAAGAAAAGGTATGGATTTTCCATACCTTTTCGTAATTTCTTTTATGCTCTGAGTTCTGCGCCGAATTCTGTCATAGCTTTAAGAACTCTCTTCATAGCAGCATCAGCCTGTTCGTCTGTAAGAGTAGATTCCATAGAACGCATTGAGATTGAGAAAGAAACACTCTTCTTTCCTTCTGCAATCTGTGAGCCCTTATAGACGTCAAAAAGTGTTACCTTTTCAAGAATCTTTCCAACAGCATTTTTGATAGCCTTTTCGAGTGATGCAACTGTGATGCTGTCATCACACACAACAGAAAGGTCTCTTGTTGTTGCGGGGAATTTGGGAAGCGGCTTATATGTCTTTTCTGTTACTGAAACACTCATCATTTCGGGAACAAGAAGTTTTGCAACATAAGCCTTAACGCCGATTTCGTAATTTTCGAGAGTTTCGGGGTGAAGTTCGCCCATGATAGCTAAAACTGTATCTCCCTTTGTAACAATAGCACTTCTTCCGGGGTGGAACGCAACATATTCTTCAATAGGACAACCTTCTGCACAAGCTGTTACATCATAATCAGAAATGCCCATTTCTTCCATAATTTCATCAACAGCACCCTTGATATCATAGAAATCAACATTGTTTCCATACATACCGATAGCGAGTCTTACCGGTTCATCAGGAAGTTCCTTGCCTGAAACGGGGATATATTCATTTCCGATTTCATAAAGTCTTGCTTCTGCATTTCTGTAGTTATAGTTTCTTGCCAAAACTTCACACATTGAAGGAATGATTGTTGTTCTCATAACAGATGTATCTTCGCCTAAGGGGTTTGTGATAACTACTGTTTTTCTGAGAGGTGAATCAGCAGGGATTCTTATCTTATCAAAGTTTTTGGGAGAAACGAATGAATATGTTGAGATTTCGTTGCAACCGATTGAAAGCATTGTTCTTTCGAGCTTTCTTGTGTATTTCTGTTCGGGTGTGAGTTTAGCCTGTGCAACACCTCTGATGATTGTAAGAGGAATGTTGTTATAGCCATAGATTCTTGCAACTTCTTCTGCGATATCGGCTTTACATTCGATATCAATTCTCCACTTGGGAGCATAAGCCTTGCCGTCCTTTACTTCAAAGCCGAGTTTATCAAGATATCTGATCATATCGCTTTCGGGAATTTCTGTTCCGAGGAAAGTATTTATCCACTTGCTGTCAAAATCAACGCACTTGGGTGTTTTATCAGAATAATCCTTATCGATGATCTTTGTTAAAACTTCGCCTGCGCCAAGCATTTCAACAAGCTGGCAGGCTCTCATAAGTGCGTCATAGCAGTTTTCTGCATCGAGACCTTTTTCAAATCTTGAAGATGCGTCTGTTCTCATTCCGAGTTTCTTTGCAGTTGTTCTTACAGATGCACCGTTAAAGCAAGCGGCTTCAAATACAACTGTTGTTGTATCGTCCATAATTCCGCTGTATTCTCCGCCCATAACACCGGCAACGGCAACGGGCTTTTCAGCATCAGCAATAACGAGCATTTCTTCTGAAAGTTCTCTTTCGATACCATCAAGAGTTGTAATCTTTTCACCCTTATCTGCGTTTCTTACAACGATTTTGTTGCCTGAAACATAACGAAGGTCAAAAGCATGCATAGGATGGCCATATTCGAGCATTACATAGTTTGTTATGTCAACGAGGTTATTGATAGGTCTTACACCGCAACCTCTGAGGCGTTCTCTCATCCAGCGGGGTGAAGGACCGATTTTAACATTCTTAACGAGAGCTGCTGCGTATCTTGTGCAGAGTTCTGTGTTCTTTACTTCAACCGAAAGGTCAGCATCAATATCGCCGTCAACACCCTTGTATTCAGGTTTTTTAAGGTCAACAGGAACATCAAATGTAGCTCCTGCTTCTCTTGCAAGACCTATTACTGACATACAGTCGGGGCGGTTTGATGTTATTTCAAATTCAACGCATGTATCATTAAAACCGATTGCATCACAGATGTTATCGCCTATCTTTATAGGTTCGCAACCTTCTTCATCTTCTAAAACAAAAATGCCGTCTTCGATAGCATATGGAAAATCATGAACTGTAAGTCCGAGTTCGCCGAGTGAGCAAAGCATACCATTACTTTCAACACCGCGGAGTTTGCCCTTCTTGATCTTGATTCCCTTAGGGAGTGTTGAACCGTCAAGTGCTACGGGGATAACTTCTCCACCGTGGATATTCTGTGCACCTGTTACTATCTGGATAGGTTCTCCCTTGCCGACATCAACCTGACATACTACAAGGTGGTCGGAATCTTCATGCGGAACTACAGAAAGAACTTTTCCGACAACAACATTTGAAATTTCTTCGCCTTCTGTATCGAAACGTTCTACCTTTGAACCGCTCATTGTCATATCATAACAGAATTTTTTTATAGGCTCATCAACTTTTACATAGTCTGAAAGCCATCTCATAGATAAATCCATCTTAAAACCCTCCCTTAAAACTGTTCAAGAAAACGAAGGTCGTTTTCATAAAGAAGACGCATATCGGTTATACCGAAACGACGCATAACTATTCTTTCAAGGCCAACACCGAATGCAAAACCACTGTAAACTTCAGGGTCGATACCGCATCCTTCAAGAACCTTGGGGTGTACCATTCCTGCGCCTAAAAGTTCGATATAGCCTTCGTTCTTACAGAGAGGACAACCTGCTCCGTTACAGTTATAACACATAACGTCAACTTCTGCTGAAGGTTCTGTATAGGGGAAATGATGAGGACGAAGGCGGATTTTACAATCATCGCCGTAAAGACGCTTCATGAGAAGTTCGAGAGTTCCGCAAAGGTCAGCCATTGTAACGCCCTTATCGATAACAAGTCCTTCAATCTGATGGAAAAGGGGTGAATGTGTTGCGTCAACTGTATCGCAACGATAAACACGACCGGGAGAGATAATTCTTATAGGGGGCTTTCTGTTTTCCATTGTTCTTATCTGAACGCTTGATGTCTGTGTTCTTAAAACAACGTTTTCATTGATATAGAAAGTATCCTGTGTATCTCTTGCGGGGTGTGACTTAGGCATATTGAGTGCTTCGAAACAATAGTGGTCTGTTTCAACTTCGGGACCATC
The DNA here is from genome assembly GCA_937901465.1 of uncultured Clostridia bacterium. Classification (GTDB taxonomy): domain Bacteria; phylum Bacillota; class Clostridia; order Oscillospirales; family Ruminococcaceae; genus RGIG4131. Next base: position 22,624 of record CALGTU010000146.1, read on the forward strand.
AACAATATCAAAGCCCATTCCTGTAAAGATATCCTTTACTTCGTTGAGAACGATTGTAAGAGGATGAAGTTTTCCGACTTTCTGTGACTTTCCGGGGAGAGTAACGTCGATTACTTCACTTTTGAGTTTTTTGGCTGTAAGTTCGTCCTTGAGCGCTATCTTTCTTGCTTCAATCTGTTCTTCGATATCGGCACGTACTTTATTTGCAAGCTGTCCGATAACGGGACGTTCTTCAGCAGAAAGACCACCCATCTGCTTTAAGATAGCAGTGAGTTCACCTTTTTTACCGAGAAGTCTTACTCTTAAATCCTCAAGCTGTTTGCTGTCGGAAATGTTTTTAAGTTCTTCTGCGGCTTCTGCTCCGATTTTTTCAAGAGCTTCCTTCAACATTTTTATCACCTCAATAAAATTTTTAACACAAATAAAAAAGCCTGCCCCGTTTCAACAAACAGGACAAGGCTATACTGCACTTGTTTATAAACCACCCGATTGTTAAAGAAGCTATCACTTCCCCGACTATAACGCAGTCCTGCGTTTTCCCCTACTCGCATTATGCTTTAAGGAAAACCACTCGGGAGTGAAATTCATATTCCGCGGTGCGAAAAGCTCACAGCTAATGCTTTTCTCTCTGAAACTGCGCCGTTATCGGAAGACTACTGTACTCCGTCTTTGTGTTTACTTATTCATTATATATAACTTTTTTGATTTTTGCAAGTGTTTTTCTTGAAATCTCTCGAAAAATATGCTAAAATATCTCAGATAAAGGCAGGAATGTTTTTATATATTTTTCACAAACCAAAGGAGAACCAATAAAAAATGGATACTTATGCAGAACAGCTTGTAATCAAAGAAAACACTACTCTCGATACTTTAAAAAGAGTTTTTATAATTGCAGGAGGATTTATCCTTGCGGTAGCGCTTTTCTTATTCTTTTCGATTTTAGGTCTTTTACCCGTTGGTGCAATCCTTGCACTCGGAATAGCAATAGGGGCTTATTTTCTTATTCTGAATCTTGGCGTTGAATATGAATACATAATAACCGAAGGCGAACTTGATGTTGACAAAATCGTTGCTAAAAGAACAAGAACAAGACTTCTTACAATAAAGGTTGAAAAGTTTACCGAATACGGCATTATAACAGATGCAAAAGAAAAAAAAGATCTTACTGTTTTTATGGTAAACGGAAGAGGTTACAGCGATTATTACGCTGATTTCACCCACAAGACACACGGCGAATGCCGACTCATATTCTCTCCCGATGAGAGAATACGTTCTTTGATCGAACCTTATCTCACAATAAATAAAGAATAACAAAGGGGAATTTTTTATGTATCTTCTTACTCCGCAGAAAATGAAAGAACTTGAAGCATTATCAGATAAAAACGGCGTTTCTTATGCTGAACTTATGCAGAACGCAGGTGAAAAACTCGCTGAATTCATCTATTCTTTACCTATAAATCATTCTTACGGAATTGTATTCTTCTGCGGAAACGGAAACAACGGAGGAGACGGATTTGTTGCGGCTAAAATGCTTTCTATGGGCGGATATCCCGTTACCGTTGTTCTTATGTGCGGAGAACCTGAAACGGAACTTTCGATGAGAGCTTATCTCGAACTCGGAGAAAGTGATGCTGAGGTTTTAAATCTTTATGACAACAACGAAAAAATCTTCTCAAAACTTTCTTCATCAGCACTCATAGTTGACGCTGTTTTCGGAACAGGTTTTCATGGCGAACTTCCGCCTCAGGTAAAGGCTTGTTTCTCGTTTGCGGCAAGATCGGCGGCAAAAAAGCTTGCTGTTGATGTTGTGAGCGGCGGAAACTGTACAGACGGAAAGGTATCTGAAGGAACATTGAAATGCGACTATACAGTTACATTCGCATACGAAAAGGTAGGAATGCGAATGAAACCGCTTTCTGATTATCTCGGAGAAATTACTGTTGCTGATATCGGAATCGAAAAGTCGCTCATAAGAAAAGTTATTCCTGTTATAAAAACAGAAGATGATTTTATAGAAAAAGTAATTCCCGAAAGAAACCCTTATTCAAACAAAGGTGACTATGGAAAACTCATAAACATCGCAGGTTCAAAGCGTATGCCGGGGGCTGCGGCACTTTCTACTATGTCAGCACTCAGAACAGGCGCGGGACTTGTTACTCTCGCTTCTGCACGGACTGTATGCGAAAGTCTTTCGGGAAATATCTATGAATGCACATATCTTCCTTTAAAAGAAACTACCGCAGGAACTATTTCTCAGACAAACGAAAAGGAAATCCTTTCTCTTTGCGAAAATGCAACCGCTGTTTCGATAGGTTGCGGAATGGGAAATAATGAAGACACTCTTTCTATTATCAAATCGCTACTTAAAAATCTTTCCTGCCCGATTATTATTGACGCTGACGGTCTAAATGCTATAGGAACAGGAATAGATATATTAAAGGACATAAAGGCGGATGTTGTAATAACTCCTCACCCGAAGGAACTTTCAAGACTTCTTGGTATACCCATGGAAGAAATTCTCGAAAACAGATTTTCAATAGTAGAAAAGTTATCAAAAGAATATGGCATAACTGTTCTTTCGAAGGGAAATCCAACTATAATCTGCGGAGCTAACGGATATTCGTTTATTAACGAAAACGGAAATGCAGGTCTTTCACGTGGCGGAAGCGGAGATGTTTTGACAGGCATCATAGCGTCGCTTGCGGCACAAGGTCTTTCGGGAACAGACGCTGCCGCGGCAGGAGCATACATATTCGGAAAAGCGGCTGATATTACTGCCGAAAAGCTTTCTATGCAGGGTATGCTTCCTTCTGATGTTATAAAAGAACTGCCGACAGTTTTTAAAATGCTTAAAAGATAAAAAAACAAAGCCTTTTTTGTCCCAAAAGACAAAGGAGGCTTTTTCTATGAAAAAAATGAAAAATTTGTTGTTTGTTGTAATTTCTATAACTATCCTCTTATGCGGGTGCGACAAGACATCGGGTGAAGATACACCGATGACAAACAGGTTATTTAATGTATGTGCCGAGATAGATTATGGCGGAAACAGTATATCCTGCTCTATGACAAGACTTGGCGACGGAATATGGAAATCAGAGATAGATTCTCCTGCTGAACTTGAAGGGGTGAATATTTCTTTATCCGACAACATTATCGTTACAGAATATCACGGAATGACCGTTGCAAACGAAAAAGAAAACTCTCCCGATAACAACCTTTATATAATACTTTCCGAATGTATCGACCATAGTGCGAAAGCGGTGGCTCTTCCATATTCTGAAACGGATGACGGAAAAAGAATTTTTACGGGCGAATGCCAAAAGGGAGAATACGAAATTACAGTTGATGAAAACGACAATTTATGTTCGCTTTATATAAAAGACAGAAATATCAAAGCAGAGTTTTCAGAGTTCTGTGTTTTAGAATAAAAGAGGAGGGGTTATCCCCTCCCGTTTTTATCTTAATTTGTATTCAACGCCATTTATCTCAAGAGAAACAACATCTTCTGCTTTCATTCCCTCGGGAAGTCTTCCTGATAAAAGAACAAGGTCGCTGTGATTATTCTTTTCATCGGGATGAGTACTGTTCATCCAACCATCAAGTCTTATCTTTTCTCCGTTTGCCTTAACAAAATAAATTCTTATATTATCATATTCCTCATCGGGTAAAATCCATCTCCCTCCATAATTACGCGGCTCTGAAAATGTTTCGTAAACGCCGTGTTGCATAGCATAGATAACAAATGAAAGGTCTGAAAGTTCCATATATGTCGGTGTGAAATATTCACTGGGAACTTTATCTGACGCGAGAGAAAATTCGCTTACGGGAACATTACCCTTTGTATCAAGATAAACTGTTTTTGTGCCACTTGGCATAGGGTATGAAAAAATGCCCTTTTCTGAATCATAATCACGGCTTGAAGCTTCATAGAAGGTAACAAAAAAGCGGTCTGTTTCTGTTGAGGATTCTTTCAGTTCTTCTGTGTTATAAGAATAATTCACTCCGTGGATTATTGTATTATCCTGCATATCGGGGTGTATCCCGAAACCGACATTTCTGCCTACTCCTATTGAGCGTGAGGCTTCTGCGTCATGTTCAAAATTTCGGTTTATGAGCCATTCTTTTCCTTTTTCGTCAAGTGCCTTATAATGAACTGTCATAAGAACATTCATTTCATCCGAAAGAAATTCCTCAACAGTAATTTTTATATGATCATCACTATCTTCATAAAAAGCATACTGGATATTTTCTTGCATCGTTTCTGCCTCGGGGAACTTTTCGCGAAGATGAGCTTTAACACTCTCAGCAACAACGGGAAGAGAACATGCAAAAACGCAGGCAACGGCTACTACTGCTATTAAAGGTCTTTTGAAAAATGTTGATTTCTTTTCTTTTTGTTTTATGAAAATTTTTCTCCCTATCTCGTTTTTAGCAGTTTCATCGGCTGTAATTTCTGAAAATGCGGATATAAGTTCTTTCTCTTTCATTATTTTTCCTCCAGTTCAAGTTTTAATAATTCTCTCGCTTTAGCAAGGCGTGTCTGTATTGTTGATGGTTTTTCTCCGAGCATTTCACCTATCTCTGCGGTTTTATATCCTTCATAATAATAAAGATAGATAGGAATTCTGTATTTGTCCTCAAGGTTTAAAACCTCAGAAAGAACAGAGTTTATATTATCCTCGGATACAATATCTTTCATCGCTTCTGTATAATCGTTTCTTTTGTTCCACCATTTTTTAAGAAGAGTCCTGCACTTATTTGAAGCGGTAACAATAAGCCACGCCTTTGCCTTTTCGTCGTTTTCAAATGAAGGTAAGCGTTGTATCATCGAGCAGAAAGTGTCTTCTGTAACATCAAGGGCATCGTGTTCATTCTTCATATATAGAAAAGAAATACGATAGACCGTATCAAAATAAAGTTCGTATATTCTTTTTATTTCTGCGTTATCCACACCGCACCTCCTTTACTTTCTGATAAGCGCTTTCATATATAAAACTATCGTGAGAGAGGTTTTATCCTCAGAAGAAGAAAAAATTATAAAAAACACGGCAACCCGAAATTCAGGTTGCCGAGTGTATTTGTAAATATACCAAAAACGAAGAGACTGTACTTTATACAAGGCAAACAAGCGACGGCATACTTATGGTATTCCGAGCGAGTTTAACGCAGTAGAAAGTGCGGGATTTTCGTTTTTTACTGATAATCTACTAC
>CALGTU010000147.1 GCA_937901465.1 uncultured Clostridia bacterium
TTTACTCTGTCGGGAGCGGTGGGAACCGATGCTCCTATATCGGCATTCTTTATCATTTCGATATCGTTGTCAAAATCCCCCGCGCAGACGAGAGTTTTATTACTGATACCGAGAAGGTCTGTCATATTTTTTATTCCTACCCACTTTGAAGCGCCTGTTGGGAGCATTTCAAGGTAATAGGGTGCTGAAAGAAGAAATTCAACACCTTCAAATGTCATTTTTCTTATTTCTTCTAATGCTGCTACGATTTCATCTGTTCCGCCAACAAGGAGAATCTTTATGATTTCATCAGGGATATTATTTTCATCGCAATATCCGAACGGGATATTTTCGAGTCGTATTTTTTCATCGAGTGTAGGAGAATCTCTTCTTATAAAGATTTCATTTTCGCAGACAATTTCACAACCGAGATGCGGAAATTTATCGAGAAGAGTATTCATATACCCTACTGCTTCTTTACAGATAAGTTCTTTCCAGAGAGTTTTGCCCGCATTTCCATCGAAAATAACCGCTCCATTATAAAGCACCATAGGAAGATTTATAGGAAGAAGCGAGGTATAGGGTTTTGCTGAGGTATAAACTCTTCCTGTTGCTACTGTAAATGAACCGCCCTCTGAAACGAAATAGTTTATCGCCTTAAGATCTTCATCGGTTATTCTTTTATCTCTTGTGAGAAGAGTGTCATCGAGGTCGGTTACAAGGATATAATCTGAGAATTTCAAGATATTAACCTCTCATTCTTAATTTTCTGAGTTGTTCTTCGAAATAATCGGGAAGTTCACTTGAAAATTCAAGATACTCGTTTGTTATTGGGTGAACAAACCCGATTTTTCTAGCGTGAAGGCACTGACCTTCAAAGTCTTTTACAGGTTTTCCGTAAACATCATCGCCTAAAACTGCATGTCCCACATAGGAAAGATGAACTCTTATCTGATGAGTTCTTCCTGTTTCGAGACGAAGTTTAAGATATGAATGTTCGCGGAATTCTTCTAAAACTTCATAGTGTGTTACGGCGTTTTTGGAATTCTTATCCGTTACACACATCTTTTTTCTATCGATATGATGTCTGCCTATAGGGGCGTCTATTGTGCCTTTATATTCTTTCATTCTGCCCATAATTATGGTTTCATACTCTCTTGTGAAGGAATGTTCCTTAATCTGTTCGGCAAGCCCTAAATGAGCAGCATCGGTTTTTGCAACGATTAAAAGTCCGCTTGTGTTTTTATCTATTCTATGGACAATACCCGGTCTTATAACGCCGTTTATTGAAGATAAACGCTCTTTACAATGATACATAAGAGCGTTTACAAGCGTTCCTGTATAGTTTCCTGCGGCGGGATGAACTACCATTCCCTTTGGCTTATTGACTACCAAAAGATAATCATCTTCGTAAACAATATCAATAGGGATATTTTCGGGAAGGACATCTAAAACTACGGGTTCGGGGATTTCGACCGAAACTGTCTCTCCCCCTGAAATGACATAGTTTTTAGCAATCTTCTTTCCGTTTACAGTTATCATTCCGTCTGTAATAAGATTCTGGACGGCTGTTCTTGTTAAATCAAAATCATCGTTTGATGAGATGAATTTATCAAGTCTATCGCCTTTATTTTCTATCGGAATAACAAACTCACTCATCTGTTTTTTCTTCTTTCAGGCGTTGTTCTTTCTTGGATTTATCAAAGAAAATATAAACAAGAAGGAACATAACCGCACCTATTATTACACAACAATCGGCAAAGTTGAAAACAGCGAAATCGAAAAGTCTTACTTCGATATAGTCAACAACGAAGCCGCGGAAAATACGGTCGATAAGGTTGCCTATTCCGCCACCTATTATAAGCGAAAAGCTTGCAACAAGGATAGGTCTTTTAACTTTTCCTGAAACTATGGCATAAATTCCCGCTAAGATAAAAAGCGATGTTACTATTATGAGAAAAATCTGCATTCCGCTGAAAATACTGAATGCCGCACCTGTGTTTTTATGATATGAAAGGTTGATTATTTCAAAATCGCCTATATGAATAAACGGAACAGAGCCTTTGAATTCGAAATTCTTAACTATAATCCATTTTATCAACTGGTCGATACCAACGATCAACGCTATTGAGATAAGTGAAATTAAAGTCAACAAAATAATTTCCTCCGAAAATATAATAAAACAATTCAAAGGCGGCGAATTGAAGGTTACACCGCCTTTAAAATTTTAGTTATTTACTTCTTTTGCACAACGAGAACAAAGTGTTGGATGTTCTGCGTTTTTGCCTACTGTTTCTGAGTATGACCAGCAACGTTCACACTTATCACCGTCTGCCTTTGCGATTGTGTATGTGAGCTTATCTGCAAAATAATCGCTTGCAAAGTCACCTGATGTATTTTCTGAAACTTCAACGCCTGAAACGATGAATACATTCCCCAGTTCTCCAGCATATCCACTGAGTTTTTCAGCCATAGCGGCATCATCCTTGACATTGATAATTACCTTTGCTTCGAGTGATGCACCGATGAACTTTTCAGCACGTTTTGCTTCGAGTGCCTTTGTTACATCTGATCTGAGATTATAGATCATATCCCATTTTTCTGTGAATGCACTGTCAACCTGAACATCGATAGCAGAAGGCATATCATTCATCATGATGCTTCTCTTATCATCTGTTGCGGGATGAGGCATATACTTCCAGATTTCTTCTGCTGTGAATGAAAGAACAGGAGCAATGAGTCTTGCAACAGCACTTAAGATGTAATACATAGTTGTCTGTGCTGCACGTCTGTCAAGTGATTTTTCACCTGTGCAGTAGAGTCTGTCCTTGGCAATATCAAGATAGAAGTTTGACATATCTGTTACGCAGAAGTTATGAATGCTATGAACAACGATATGGAAATCGAAAGCATCATAAGCAGACTTGCACTTTTCGATGAGTGAGTTGAGTCTTACGAGTGCCCATTTATCGATTTCGTGTAAATCCTTGACATCAACAATATCCTTTTCAACATCGAAACCTGTTGCGTCACCGAGGTTGCCGAGGATAAATCTTGCTGTATTTCTGATTTTCTTGTATGTGTCTGAAAGCTGTTTTAAAATTTCCTTGGAAATTCTGATATCAGCATGATAATCTGATGATGCAACCCAGAGACGAAGAATATCAGCGCCGTAAACATCGTAAACTTCGTTGGGAGCAACGCCGTTTCCGAGGGATTTATGCATTGTTTTACCTTCGCCGTCTACTACCCAGCCGTGAGTGCAGACTGCCTTATAAGGAGCTCTGTTCTTTGTTGCAACAGATGTGAGGAGTGATGACTGGAACCAGCCTCTGTACTGGTCTGCGCCCTCAAGATAGAGGTCTGCAGGCCAATCCTTCTCCTCGGTTTTTCCAAGCGTTGCGAAATGGCTGGAACCCGAGTCAAACCAACCGTCAAGGGTGTTTGCCTCCTTCTCAAACTCCGCGCCACCGCAAT
>CALGTU010000148.1 GCA_937901465.1 uncultured Clostridia bacterium
AGAACTATAGATATGAAAAGAAAAAGGTATGGATTTATCAGAAATATACTCTTTTATTCCGTTTTCAGAAATGATATCTTTTTCATTCATTATTTTATTTCTCCGAGTATTTTTTTACGATACATAAGGGCTGCTTGTTCGGTTTTATTATCACCAAATTCGTAATAAACAACATCTTTCAGTTCATCCGGAAGATACTGTTGTTTCACATAATGATTGGGGTAATCGTGTGGATAAAGATAATGCTGACCTTTAACCGCGGCATCTTCACCGTCAAAATGCTTATTCTGAAGATGACGTGGGAATTCGCCTATAAGTCCTTTTTGAATATCATCAATAGCTGCATTTATTGCATTATGAGCACTGTTTGATTTAGGTGCTGTTGCGAGAAGGATAACTGCATCGGCAATAGGAAGTCTGGCTTCAGGAAGACCGAGTTGCAAAGCTGAATCAACGCAGGCTTTTACAATTGGGATTGCTAAAGGATAAGCGAGCCCTATATCTTCTGCGGCAATAACTAAAAGTCTTCTGCAAATCGAGATAAGATCGCCAGATTCTAAAAGTCTTGCGGCATAATGAATAGCTGCGTTTTCATCAGATCCTCTTATTGATTTTTGTAAAGCGGACAAAAGGTCGTAATGAGTATCACCATCTCTGTCGTAACGCATATTACTGCGTTGTGCAAGTTCTTTGGCAAGCGTAAGAGGAACATAAACTCCTTTAGGAGTTATATCCCCTGCTAAAACACAGAATTCAACTGTATTTATTGATTTTCTGACATCTCCACCACAAGCTCTTGCGATGTATTCACAGACACCATCATCATAAGTTACAGACGCATTTACATCTTCTTCCATAAGCTTAAAAGCTCGTTTCACCGCAGGAACAACATCTTCAGCAGTAACGGGTTTGAATTCAAAAACTGTCGAACGACTGACAATCGCGTTATAAACATAGAAATAAGGATTTTCTGTTGTTGACGCGATAAGTGTTATCTGTCCGTTTTCGATATATTCGAGAAGACTCTGTTGTTGTTTTTTATTCAGATACTGGATTTCGTCGAGATAAAGAAGCACTCCGTTTATGCCGTCTATTGTATCACAATCTGCGATAATCTCTTTTATATCAGATACAGACGCTGATGTTCCGTTTAATTTATGTAGTTTAAGATTGGTGTTTTCTGCGATAATTCTGGCGATAGTGGTTTTTCCTATACCAGAAGAACCATAGAAAATCATATTAGGAACTCTTCCGCTTTCTATAATTCTGCGGAGAGGTTTTCCTTCACCTATCAGATGTTTCTGACCTACTATTTCATCAAGACTTTTCGGTCTTATTCTGTCTGCAAGAGGAGTCTGCATAATTATCTCCTATCCAAAAAATTTTTCAAGTGCTTTATCAAGTGATTCACGCCAGAATTTCCAGTTATGTATACCTTCCCACATCTCAAAAGAATAAGGTATACCAAGTTTTTCGAGATGTTCTGCATAATCTTTATTCATTGAAAGAAGAAAATCATCTTCGCCACAAGAAAAATAGATTTCTGTTTTAAAACCTGATTTTGAAAATTCTTCTGCTATAAAATAAAGATTATCGTTATCTGAAAGGCTCAGTTCATTTCCTAAAACGGATATTTTTTCTCTTTCGGTAAAGGTTACGTTATCGGTATCTTTCATAGCTGCCTTTACATCACAGACTGTTGAAAATCCGCCGATTTTTGAGAATTTATCGGGATTTCTCATTCCGATTTTAAAAGCACCGTATCCGCCCATAGAAAGTCCCATTATAGCGGTATCTTCTCTTTTTTCTGAAAATTTGAAAACAGAATAAACCATTTCGGGAAGTTCTTCGGAAATGAAGGTATAATAATCAAGTCCGAAAGCCATATCTGTATAAAAACTGCGCTGAACTTCAGGCATAACAAATGCAACATTATATTTATCTGAAAGTTCACGAAGGTTGGCGTTTTCAAGCCAGGCAGCAGCGTTATCGCTCAAACCATGCAACAGATAGGCAACACGCGGAATGTTGCCGTTGGTATCGGTCAATTTTCCGCGTGGTGTAATAATATTCAGATTTGTATCCATTCCGAGCGATCTGGAATAGATTGTCCCGTTAAACGAAGCCATTATTCGTAAAGAGGGAACTTAGCGCAGATTTCATTTACGCCTGCACGGATTTCGTCTGCCTTGTTTTCGAAATCTGTTGCACAGAGATAGATGTATTCTGCGATTTTTTCCATTTCTTCAACTCCGAGACCTCTTGTTGTAACAGCAGGTGTTCCGATTCTGATACCGCTTGTTACGAAAGGCTTTTCAGGGTCGTTATGGATAGCGTTCTTGTTAACTGTGATGTATACTTCATCAAGACGATGTTCAAGTTCTTTACCTGTGATGTTGAAAGGACGAAGGTCAACAAGCATAAGATGGTTATCTGTTCCGCCTGAAACGAGGTTGAATCCTCTCTTAAGAAGACCTTCTGCAAGTGCCTTTGCGTTTTCAACTACTCTCTTGCCGTAATCCTTGAATTCAGGCTTGAGTGCTTCGCCGAAACATACTGCCTTACCAGCGATTGTATGCATAAGAGGACCACCCTGTGTTCCGGGGAAGATTGCTGAATTGATCTTCTTTGCGAGTTCTTCGCTGTTTGTGAGGATAAGACCGCCTCTTGGTCCACGGAGTGTCTTATGAGTTGTTGTTGTAACAATATCAGCGTAAGGTACGGGTGACTGATGCTGACCTGCTGCAACAAGACCTGCGATATGAGCCATATCTACCATAAGATAAGCGCCTACTGACTTTGCAATCTGTGAAAGTCTTTCAAAATCAATAGCTCTGGGGTATGCAGACGCACCAGCTACGATAAGCTTGGGCTTATGTTCATCAGCGAGCTTCTGAACTGCATCATAGTTAATCATTTCTGTTTCATCGTCAAGACCATAAGAAACAAAGTTATAATATTTACCTGAAAGGTTTACGGGTGAACCGTGTGTGAGGTGTCCACCGTCAGCAAGGCTCATACCGAGAACTGTATCACCGGGCTGAAGAAGTGCAAAATAAACTGCTGTATTCGCCTGTGCACCTGAATGAGGCTGAACGTTTGCAAATTTAGCACCAAAGAGCTTACAAGCTCTGTCGATAGCGATGCTTTCAACAACGTCAACACATTCACAACCACCGTAATATCTCTTGTTTGGGTAACCTTCTGCATACTTATTTGTGAGAACGCTTCCCATAGCAGCCATAACCGCAGGAGAAACAAGGTTTTCACTTGCAATAAGTTCAAGGTTTCTCTTCTGACGAGCAAGTTCTGATTTCATTGCTTCGCCGACTTCTTTGTCACATTCTGCAACAAAGCCGATTGTATCCATAATGTTTTCGTACATCTTAAAGTACCTCTTTCCTATAAAAATAATCACATATATTATACTATATTATTACAATAAAGTAAAGCATTTTTTGAAAAAGGACAAAAAAATAAATCCCGATTTTAAAATCGGGATTTTTGGAGGCGCCACCCGGATTTGAACCGGGGATCAGGGTGTTGCAGACCCACGCCTTACCACTTGGCTATAGCGCCTGACAAGAGCGGATTACGAGGCTCGAACTCGCTACCTCCACCTTGGCAAGGTGGCGCTCTA
>CALGTU010000149.1 GCA_937901465.1 uncultured Clostridia bacterium
GCGTTCACCCCACTGCCCTAAATGTGCTTTTATTAAGCAAGGAAAAATTTGTTGCAGAAAGGAGAGAATAAAGAATTATGCCGACAAAAAGTATGAAATTCAGGCTTAATATCATGGTATCGATAGCATTTATTGTTGCGATAGCATGGGTTGTCATAAATCTTTTTTCAACTTCTGTAACAAACAGTACAGAATATCGTGCAAAAGCAAACAGCAGTCAGTTCAGAAGCGTTGAAATTCCTGCAAAAAGAGGCTCTATATATGCTTCTGACGGAGAAGTTCTTGCGCAATCCGCAACAGTTTACAATATTATCCTTGACCCTTCCGTTTATCGTAACGGAGAATATACTCTCGAACAGACAATGGCTCTTGCTGATAAACTCAATGAAATGTTTGGTGTTGATAAAGAAAAGTTTATCAGAATGACCGAGGTAACAGGTGCGGGAGCGAATTATCAGAAAGTAGCAACAAGAGTAGAAAAAAGTGCTGCCGATAAATTAACAGAATATCTCATCGAACAGGGAATCTCAACATATTCTCTTTATACCGAACAATCAACAAGAAGATATTATCCCCAGAACGAACTTGCCGCAAGTGTAGTTGGTTTTCTAAATGGCGATGGTGATGGAGTTTATGGATTAGAGGCTTATTATGACGATTATCTTGCGGGAGTTGACGGAAGAATAATTTCGGCAAGAAACGCAAAAGGTCAGGAAATGCCTTATAAATATGAGCGTGTTTTCGATGCTCAGGACGGAAACTCGGTTTATCTCACAATCGATACAACTTTACAGTATTACGCAGAAAGAGAACTCCGAAATGCTGTTATGACACATAATCCCGAAAACAGAGCTTGTGCAATAATTATGAACTGCAAAACAGGTGCTATTCTCGCTATGGCAACCTGCCCCGGATTTGACCTTAACAATCCCGCAGAAATTTACGACGAAAATACAGCTCTTTTTCTTGAAGAACTTAAAAATAATCCTGAAACAGCTGCTCTTTATGATGAAGAGTATGCAAAAGCAAGAGAATCTCAGTGGAAGAACAAGGCTATAACCGAATATTACTATCCCGGTTCGGTATTCAAGGTAATAACAGGTGCTGCCGCTTATGAAGAAAGACTCATAAATTCTGAATCAACATTCTATTGCAATACAATGGATGTAAGCGGAGTCAAGTTCCATTGCTGGCAGAATAAATACAGCCATGGATCACAGAATCTTGCCGTTGCAATGACAAATTCATGCAACCCCGCATTTATTCAGATAGGCGAACTTCTCGGAAGAGAAAAATTCTCGGCTTATTATGAAGCTTTCGGATTTACAGGAAGAACAGGAATAGACCTTCCAGGAGAAGCAAGATCATCAATCTATTATCAGGTTGAAGATATGGGCCCCGTTGAACTTGCATCAAGCTCATTCGGACAGACAAATAAAGTAACTCCCATTCAGATGATAACCGCTTATGCGGCAGCAGTAAACGGCGGTTATTTAGTAACTCCATATGTTGTTGATAAAATCGTTGATGAAAACGGAACAGTTGTAAAATCCGTTGAACCCAATGTAAGAAGACAGGTTATCAGCGAAGAAACTTCCGCTTATATGAGAACAGTTCTCGAAAGCGTTGTAAATAACAATGGCGGCGGAAATTCATACATACAGGGTTATCGTATCGGCGGAAAATCAGGAACATCAGAAAAACAGGACGAAAACCTTGCTGAAAACCGCGATGACCTTTATGTTTCATCTTATGTAGGTTTTGCACCTGCCGATGACCCCGAAATAATAATGCTTGTTATGGTAGACAGACCAACAGGTGCTGATTACTACGGAAGCGTTGTTGCATCTCCTGTTGTAACAAATACATTCAAGGACGCTCTGCCTTATCTCGGATTCCTTCCCTCATACAGAGAAGAAGAATATGCGAGAATGCCTATTTATGTTCAGGATGTTTCAGGACTTTCAGTTGATGCGGCAAAGAGCAGAATTGAAAATGATGGTCTTAAAGTAAAGGTAATAGGCGAGGGAGAATATGTAGTAGGTCAGACACCTGCGAGAAACTCAACCATTTCAAGAGGCGGAACGGTTATCCTTTACACAGAAGCAGATTATAAGGAAGAATACACAGTAGTTCCGAATGTTATCGGAAAATCGGTATCAGAAGCAAATCAGATACTTGTAGAAGCGGGACTCAATATAAAACTGTCGGGGGCGTCATCAAGAGCCGATGCAACGGCACTTATGCAGAACTGGGCAGAAGGTTGTGAAGTTCCTACAGGAACAGTTGTTGAAGTAACCTTTGCTATCCACGACAGAACAGGTTAAAAAGAAAGGTGGCGAAAAAATGAGACTCCACGATTTACTTGAAAATAAATTCAGAACATCGTTGCCCGATATAAACATAAGCGGGGTAACTGACAATACAAAAGAAATCGAAAAGGATATTCTGTTTTTCTGTGTCAAGGGAAAGACATTCGACGGACACGATTTTGCTAAAGAAGCAATAGAAAAAGGTGCTGCTGCGGTAGTTACAGAACGTGACCTTAAAATAGAAAATCAGATTATTGTTGATGATACAAGAAAAGCATACGGAGAGATATGTGCAAGCTGGTATAATCATCCCGAAAGAAAGCTCAAACTCATAGGAGTAACGGGAACAAACGGAAAAACCACAATGACATCTCTCATAAAAGAAGTTCTTACAAAAAGCGGACATCGCGTCGGCCTTATCGGAACAATCCGTAATGAGATAATGGACGAAGTTTTTGAAACAGATAAAACTTCCCCTTTAACTAAAGATTATATGGAACTTCTTTCCCGTATGGTTAAAGCAGGTTGCGATTGTGCAGTTATGGAAGTTTCATCGTTCGCCCTTGAACAACAGAGAATAGGCCCTTCTCATTTCAGAATAGGAGTTTTCACAAATCTTACTCAAGACCATCTCGATTATCACGGCAATATGGAAGAATACTATAAAGCCAAGAAACTTCTTTTCTCAAGATGTGATACTGCGATAATCAACATAGATGATGAATACGGAAAAAGACTCTATTCCGAAATTTCCTGCGATAAGAGAAGTTGTTCTCTTGAAGAAAAAGCAGATTATTCTGCTAAAAATATTCAGATATCCCAGGATAAACTCAGCTATGAACTTTCAGGAAAAGAAAACAATATTTCTGTTTCACTCAATATGACAGGAAAATTCAATATAATGAATTCTTTGCAGGCGGCTGCGGCTTGTCTTGAAATGCGTATTCCTGAAGAAAAGGTTTCATCAGCGCTTTCTACCGTTTCGGGAGTAAAGGGAAGATGTGAAATTATTCCTACAGGCAAAGATTATACAGTAATCTGTGATTATGCTCATAGCCCCGACGGAATAAAGAATATTCTTTCATCGCTTAAACCTTTTGCCGAAAACAGACTTGTCTGTCTTTTCGGATGCGGTGGCGACAGGGATAAAACCAAAAGACCTTTAATGGCAAAAGCTGCGGCTGAATATGCCGATAAGCTCATAATAACATCAGATAATCCGAGAAACGAAGAACCTTCTGCTATAATTGATGATATTTTAGAAGGACTCAAAGATTCTTTAGTCTCATACGATATTGTCGAAAACCGCAGAGACGCTATAAAACACGCTCTCATGACAGGTGAAAAAGGCGATATAATTGTTCTTGCGGGTAAAGGACACGAAGATTATCAGATTCTTAAAGGATATGAAAAAATTCATTTTGATGAACGCGAAATAGTTGCGGAACTTTTAAAAGAAATATAGGAGTTTTTTATGCTTGCGATGACCCTTTCTGAAATTGCTTCCATACTCGGAAAAGAAATTTCCGTTGATAAAGAAGTAACCTCTGTATGTACAGACATTGACGAAGTAACCGAAGGCTGCGTTTTTGTTGCTCTTAAAGAGCAGGATAACGATGGTCATGGGTTCGTGCGCCGTGCTGTAGAAAACGGAGCTGTTGCCGCTATAACAGAGTTTCAGATAGGAAATATGCCTTGTATAACGGTTGATAATACTCATAAAGCACTTTTTGATATAGCAAGGCATTACAGAAAAAAATTCAGCCCACGCGTTGTCGGAGTAACGGGAAGTATCGGTAAAACAACGACAAAAGAAATGATATATCTCGTTCTTTCGTCAGAATATAATACACTTGTAGGAGAAAATATCAGAAACCAGAATGCACTTTCTGTTGTGAAAACCGTTCTTGATATTGACGATAAAACTGAAGCTGCTGTTTTTGAAATGGGAATGACAAGATTCGGAGAGATAAACAGACAGAGTTCGGTTGTGAAACCTACAGTCGGTGTTATTACAAATATAGGTTTTTCTCATATCGAAAACCTTGGTTCACAAGAAGGAATTTTAAAGGCAAAGCTTGAAATTCTTAACGGAATGGATACAGATTCTCCGATAATTCTCAATGCCGATGATGAATTTCTTTCAAAAGAAGCTTTAGACAGACCTGTTGTAACCTATGGTGTAGAAAATGAAACGGCTGATTTCAATGTTGTAAATATCGAAACGAATGTAAACTCGTCATTTGACATAATCTATAAAGGCGAAAGATACAGAGTAAAACTCAGTTGTTACGGTATACACAATATCTATAACGCGGCAGCCGCTTTTGCTGTAGGCGTTACATGTGGTATAGAACCACAGAAAGTTGCTCTGAAACTTTCTGAATATGAAGTAACCGGTCTTCGACAGAAAGTAGACAATATAAACGGAATAATATTTGTTGTCGACTGTGAGGATGCATCGCCTTCAAGTATGAAATCTGCTATAAACGCACTCAAACTTATGCGACCTGTCAGAAACGGAAAAAGAGTTGCTGTTTTAGCGGATATGAAGGGACTCGGAGAAGTTTCAAGAAAACTTCATGAAGAAATAGGGGAATATGTCGTAAAATCAGGAATAGATAAACTTATCTGTTATGGATACGATGCGAAGTTCATAGCTGCAAAAGCAGATGAACTCGGGCTTCATTCAGGTTGTACATCAGATAAACTTATGCTTATTGAGTATCTTAAAAAGAAACTCGAAAAAGATGATATAGTTCTTTTCAAAGGAAGTCGTGAGATGAAACTTGAAGATATCATAGACGAACTTTGCAGAGAAGAAAAAGACAATACGGAGGAAGATTAAAATGCCTGTATGGATAATATTTGTTACTGCGGTAATCGCTTTCGGGGTTTCTGCAATAACAGGAAAATTTTTTGTTCCTTTTATGAAAAAAATCAGTTTTGGCCAGACTATAAGAGAGTCGGGACCAACATGGCATAAATCAAAACAGGGAACTCCCATAATGGGCGGTGCTATGTTTATTTTAGGAACTCTTGTTGCCGTTGTTTTCGGGGTTATTGCATATTCTGTATTCCTCAATAATATAGGCGAAGGCGCGGCGATAAACAATGGTTTTCTTAAACTTATAGCAGGAATAATTGCGACTTTTCTTTTCTGCCTTGTCGGATTTGTTGATGACTATATCAAAGCAATAAAGAAAAGAAATTTAGGACTCAATTCAAAACAGAAACTTATCTTTCAGTTTCTTATTTCAGCAGGGTATCTTGCAGCACTTTATTTCCTTGGCGATAAGGCAACAACAATAAATTTTTATTTCTTCGAACTCAACCTCGGAATATTCTATTATCCGATTATGGTGCTTTTCATAACATTCATAGTAAACGCAGTTAATCTTACCGACGGTATCGATGGTCTCTGCGGTTCGGTAACTGTTGTTTCAATGCTTTGTTTTTCATTCATAGCTTTAGCACTCAATCAGTATTATACCGAAATTTACGCAATAGCGGTAGCGGGTGCTTGTATAGGATTTTTAATCTGGAATTTACATCCTGCTAAGATTTTTATGGGCGATACAGGTTCGATGTTTTTAGGCGGTGCCGTTGTCGTTATGGGAATGAGTATGCGCCTTCACATAGTTCTTGTTTTAGTAGCACTTGTATATGTTCTTGAAGCGTTTTCTGTAGTGCTTCAGGTGCTCAGTTTCAAACTTACCAAAAAAAGAATTTTCAAGATGTCTCCTATACATCACCATTTTGAAATGTGTGGTTGGGGAGAATATAAGATAGTTATCGTATTCTCTTTAGTAGGACTTTTATCGGGAGTTTTAGGCTCTGTAATAGCTGTTATGAACGATGTTTCACGTATTGTGATATAATTTTGTGAATTCAATGAAAGGAGGGGAGAAGAATGTCAAATCCGTCTGATGCAAGAAGAAAGCCTTCTGATATAAAAAAGAAGACCGAAAATAATAAGCCCAAAATTGTAAAAGGCGGAACAGACCTCTCGTTCCTTTTTATAATTCTTGTTCTTCTCGCTTTCGGAATAGTAATGATGTTTTCAGCAAGTTATGCCTTAGCGCTTGATGAAACGGGTGATGGTTTCTATTATTTCAAAAGACAGCTTGTTTTTGCGATAGCGGGAGTAGTTGTCATGATTTTCATATCTTTTTTTGATTATCATCATTTTCAGAAAAAGATAATAGCATTCGGTATGTTTGCGGTTTCATTTGTTCTGGTAGCACTGGTTCCCTTTGTCGGAGAAACATATGGCGGAACAGATATCAGACGAGGCCTTAAAATAGGGCCTTTGCCACAGTTCCAACCCACCGAAATAATGAAGTTTGCCATAATCATTCTTTTTTCATATATGATAGCTGTAAACCATAAGAAAATGTCAAAATATACTTATGGCGTTCTTCCTTTTATGGTGATTTTATTACCTGTATTGTTTTTCATATATCTCGAACCACATTATTCCTGTATGTTCCTTATAGGACTTATAGGCATAGTTCTCATATTTGTAGGCGGTGCTAAATTCTGGCATCTTCTTGTAACAGGTCTTGCAGGACTTACAGGCCTTCTGGGAGTTCTCTATGTAAAATCCCTGAACGGCGGAGGAGGTTCAACCTTTACAAACAGAATCCAGGCATGGATTGATCCTTTCAATTCTCCTATAGATACATGGCAGACAAAACAGTCGCTCATAGCAATAGGTTCCGGCGGAATTTTCGGTCTGGGTCTTGGAAATTCAAGACAGAAATATCTTTATCTTCCTGAATCGCATAACGACTTCATTTTCCCGATTATCTGCGAAGAACTCGGCTTTATCGGCGGAATGCTCGTAATATTCCTTTTCATATTCTTTATATTCAGAGGATTTTATATTGCATCAAAAGCACCCGATAAATTCGGAATGCTTGTTTGTGTCGGAATAACATTCCAGATAGGACTTCAGGCGATTCTCAATATCGCTGTTGCAACAAATGCAATGCCCAATACAGGTATTTCACTTCCTTTCTTCAGCTATGGCGGAACAGCACTTATGATGCAGCTTGCCGAAGTTGGCGTGATACTGAATATTTCAAGACAAAGCATATCAGAAAATAAAGGGTGATTTTAAATGGTAAAAGTACTTTTGGCAGGCGGCGGAACAGCAGGTCATCTCAATCCTGCTTTAGCTATTGCCGAAATTATAAAAAAACATAATCCCGATGCAGAGTTTCTCTTTGCGGGAACTCCCGGAAGTATGGAAGAAAGACTTCTTTCAAAAACAGAATATTCTTTCGCAAAAATAAAAGTAAAGGGATTTCAGAGAAAACTTTCTGTAAAGAATATCGGTAGAAATATAAAAGCAGGGGCATATCTTATTTCATCAGGCCCAAGAGCGAAGAAGATAATTGATGATTTCAAACCCGACCTTGTTATCGGAACGGGCGGTTATGTAAGCGGACCTATCGTTATGAAAGCCGCACAGATGAAAATTCCTACAGTTATTCACGAACAGAACGCGTATCCCGGTGTAACAACAAAGATACTTTCAAAAAAAGTAAACGAAGTTATGCTTACAGTTCCCGAAGCACTTGAATATCTTGATAAAGATGTAACATATACAGTCACAGGTCTTCCTGTGCGTTCTGCGATTTCTACAAAGACAAAAGCAGAAGCAAGGAAGGAACTTGGCTTTGATGACAGTTTCTGTATTCTTTCTTTCGGCGGAAGTCTCGGTGCGGGTAAAATAAACGAACTTGGTGCCGACCTTATCGAATGGCACAGCGGAAAAAGAGATATAAACCATATCCATGGCTATGGCGGAATGGGTAAGGATACATTTGTAAAATCACTTATCGAAAGAGAAGTTGATATAAACGATAAACGTCTTCGTGTCAGCGAATATATTGATAATATGGCAACCTGTATGGCCGCTGCCGATGTTATCATCTGCCGAAGCGGTGCAAGTACACTTTCTGAAATTCAGGCAGTAGGAAGAGCATCAATACTTATACCTTCTCCCGTTGTTGCGGGTAATCATCAGTATCATAATGCAATGGTGCTCGGAAACGCGGGTGCGGCTTTTGTCTATGAACAGAAAGACCTCGACAACTCTGATGAAGTAATCGAAAAGATAAAATATCTTTATGAAAATCCAGAAGAAATAGAAAAAATGGCAAAGAACGCTTCGTCGCTCAATGTAAAGGATACCGACGACAGAATTTATGAAGTTCTTTGCAGAAATTGTTCAGCACTCAACGCAAAGTAGCAAAAATCATCGCCTTACATAAGATATAAAAAAATATCTTGTGTGAGGTGATTTGATGCAGAGCCTTATTGTTGACGGCGGTAACAGGCTCGTTGGCGAGACAAGGGTAGGCGGTGCGAAAAACAGTGCTTTGCCTATACTGGCGTCAACTGTTCTTACCGAAGGAGAGTCTGTTCTTCATAATTGTCCTGCTATAAGCGATGTTTATTCAGCACAGAGAATACTTACCCATATCGGATGTACTTCTTCTCTCAAAGAAAATACCGCAATAGTAAAAAGTTCTGTAAACCGATATGATATCCCCGAAAAACTGATGTGCGAAATGCGTTCATCGATAATTTTTCTCGGTTCTCTTTTGGGGAAAACAGGGAGATGTACTCTATCCTTACCGGGAGGTTGCGAGCTTGGTGCAAGACCTATTGATATCCATGTAAACTCTCTTAAAAAAATGGGTGCAGTAGTAACAGAAAAATTCGGAACACTTAATTTTTCAGCACCAAAAGGTCTTTTCGGAGCAAAACTCATTTTACCGTTTCCATCGGTTGGCGCAACAGAAAATATAATACTTGCCGCGTGTCTTGCTAACGGAGAAACGCAGATAAAAAATGCTGCGAGAGAGCCTGAAATAGCTGATCTTGCCGCTTATCTCAATAAGTGTGGAGCGAAAATTACCGGTGCCGGCGAGGGGACTGTTACAATAACGGGAGTTACTTCACTTAAAGGTTCGGAACATACAATAATGCCTGACAGAATTGTTGCCGCTACATATATGTCAGCCGCTGCTTCAACGGGCGGAGAAATAAGAATTACGGATATATG
>CALGTU010000150.1 GCA_937901465.1 uncultured Clostridia bacterium
CTGATCGGCACCGTAAACAAATTCATAGATATCTTCTGTGATATTCGCTATAATCTCTTCAAGAGTCATATGTTCTGCCGCAAAGCTGTTGAGAAGATTATAAAGTCTCTTTTTGCCGTATTGTTTCTTTTCCTTGGTTGAAGCCTCAGTAACACCATCTGTATAAAGGAAAATCATATCTCCCTTATCAAGCGTTATGCTGTCGGTTTTATAAAGTGTATCTTCATCTCCTGCAAGGAAAAGATTTTTTGTAACGCTTAAATTGTCAAAACCTTCTTTATAACGATATACAAACGGCGGTGTATGACCCGCATTCGAATATCTGAATTCACCTGTTTTTATGTTGAGAATTCCAAGAAATGCCGTAACAAACATAGCCGCATCGTTGTTGATACAAAGCAGTCTGTTCACTTCTGTTAAAATCTCTCCCGGTGACATATTGGGTTTTGTCTTGTTATTGATGAGAGTTTTCGAAATCATCATAAAGAGCGCCGCGGGAACGCCTTTTCCCGATACATCGGCTATCGTTATGGCAAGATGTTCATCGTCTACCATAAAGTAGTCATAGAAATCTCCCCCTACTCCCTTTGCGGGGATGATTGAGGTTGCGATTTCAAATTCGGTGTTTATATCAAAATCCTTTGCGTTATTGGGAAGGATTGACATCTGTATCTTCTTTGCGATTTCAAGTTCTGCTTTATGATGTTCTTTGGCTTTTGATTCTGATTTTACTTTATCGATATATTCTTTCAGTTCTTCGGTCATATTCCTGAAAGCATCCGAAAGGTCTTCTATCTCATCACCTGTTTTGATATCACAATCAAATTCAAGATTTCCATGGGTTATATTCTTTACGCTACCCGTTAAAGTCACTATCGGTTTCGCTATCTTTTTGGAAAGTGTTATGCCGAAAACATATGTGAGAACAAGGAGAATGATAAGCGAAACAAGGCCGAAAATACAAGTTGAAAGCATTGATTTCATTACTTCGTCAGAAACTTCTTGAGAAAGCGAAATGATTCCGTTTTTCAGAACATTCGATGGTGCCGCCGCTATTTCGTTATCAATATAAGCAACAACATTCCATTTATAATCCTTGAGTTTTGTATGCGCTATATGAACATGTCTTTTTTCAATTTCAAGATGTTTTGTTCCGCTTTGAGTTCTCATTATATCGTTATAGACAGTTGCGTTATCTGAAATAAAACCGACTATATTTTCACCCGTTTCAGTTGAACAGTTATCACTTGATATAATAAACTTTCCGTTATCGTCTAAAATAGCAAAACAACAATCAAGAAAATCGGTGTATCCCAGCTGTTCCCTGAATTTTTCAGCTCTGATATTGACACCCGCAACTCCTATAAATTCTCCGCTTGCGGAATAAACAGGCTTTGTGAAACATATTATTTCATCTCTGCCGAACGGGTCACTATGAACTCCCGATATATAAATTTCTCCTGAATTTTTAGCATTTTTATACCATTCGCGTTGTTTATAATCGAAAGATTCATTTTCAACAAGAAACTTCTTATTGCTTGAAACAAAGAAAAGTCCGCTGTCGGTTGCATAATATGCGTCTGAAACAACATCGTCCCGTGATGTTATTCTATGCAATGTAAGACCTATATTTGCAGTAACTCCCGCTTCTTCGGAAAGATTTTCTTTATCGGCATCTGAAGAATAAAGTAAAAACGGCGTTTCAGAACCTGCCTTAGCCGAAAAAGAAAGATGATATGGCGCTTCTGAAAAAACTTCGGGTTTTGATTTCATATCAGAAGCGTGTGAACTTATATTTTCAAGATAAAGTTCGTATTTTTCAAACATTTCTTCGATATGCTCTGCCTTACCCGTTGAAACGAGAAGAAGTTCTTTATCTGTAAGTTCTTCTATTGAGGTGCGGCTGTTTTCGGCGGCATGCTCTATTATTTCGTTGTTTATGTCAATAAATCTTCTTGAAACCTTAAAAACACCGAAATAAGCAATAACCGATGTTATGATAAGACATACAAGTGAAATTCCCGCAATAACGGAAAAAACCCTGTTTTCTATCGATGATTTCTTGTTTTTCAGTTCCGCCACCTCCTCTATGAAGATATAGATACAAAATTACACCTTATTATACTATAAAAATGCTCTGAAATCAACATTTGAAATATGTCGGAAACAAATATTGTTGAGAATATACAAATTTTTTATTTTTTGTTGACAATGTAGCAAATAATCAAATCTTATGTTATAATCATAATGAAAAGTCTTGGAAAAGGAGGTTTTTATATGAAAGAAAAGCGTATTTTCGCATTTGCGTTATGTATTGTCATGTCTATATCGCTTTCTTCCTGCACAGTTGCGGATTATGTGAATAATCTTGATGCGCTTGAAACTCATGCTACAACCAAAAAACCTCCTGTTTATACATTAGGAACTTCCGCCTATGATACCAACATAACAACCTCGGGGACAACCCTTTTCATTGACGGAACAGATTTTGGTCTGACGGAAGTTATAATCCCAAAAAAGCCCAAAGCAACGGCTGTTGCGATGAAAACTGCCGATTCAGAAAAGCTCAAAATTTCTGATGACCTTATCTCAAAGGATGTCGATGTTTCGGCAGGAATTGCAAAAAATCGTGGAAAGCTTACTT
>CALGTU010000151.1 GCA_937901465.1 uncultured Clostridia bacterium
TGATACCGCCATCAGGAGTTCGGTTATTGATTGCCTTTCCGACAAAACGAACTATCAGCAATATCACAAGAAGGGAAACAAATACAATGAATATCCATTTCAATATTTTTAAAACCGACTCGAAAATCTTTTTCATTTTCTGCTCCTGTAAATTCTAATTTATCATTGAATTGATTATAATATTTCTTTTTCACTTTCTACTGTTCTTTTTTTATTATGTATATGCCATAAATTCCGAGCAAGAGATATGATACGAGCAGGGTTACAACGACTACTGCCGAATAGGGATTACCTGTCGAAAAGCATACGGGTATCGCACCTACATCCACAACAAAATGAAGTATCATAGGAACCCACAGGTTTCTCGTCTTTGCATATACAGCGCCGAAGTAAACACCGAGTGCTGTTGCCCAGACAGTTTTTGCTATTATTACTAAAATCGGCTGTCCCAATGCACCGAAAATATGTCCTAAACCGAAGAGTAAAGATGCGATAAGAATTGCATAGAGTGTCGCGTTCTTTCTATCGCCGAAAAGTTTTTCAATAGCGTTCTGCAACAAGCCTCTTAAATAAAGTTCCTCCATAATTCCGACGCCGATATAATAAACAACGCCCTCTATGATAACACGCCATACTGTCGGCTTGTTGTCAAACGGCATAAGACCTATGCAAAAAGCGACTACTGCAAGAACAGTTGCGATTAAAGCAGGAAGCCCGTGGTTTTTAAGACCTGCGAGAAGTCCTTCAGATTTAAGACCGAAGTTCCACTCTTTAATCAGAAATTTTCTGAACAGAAAACAGATTGCAAAAGCGAGTAAGAAATTGAGCATCAGTGCGAAATAAATGGGTTCTATATCTTTGAATTCTATATTACAGAATAACGCCATAGGCAGAGCGGACATCTCGATAAATGTCATCAGAGCAGTGAGTATAAGCGCTGTTACGATTTCTTTTTTCTTCTGCATTTTCTCATCTCCGTGTAGGTTTTTTGACAGGTCAAGTATAGCATATCTATCGTGAGAAAGCAATAGCAAAGCCACTCCCGACCCGAATCGGAAATGGCTTTGCTGTTTTATTATAAGGAGCATGATGATGTCAGGTTATTTCCCAGACAAATGTTAAAAGGTCAAATCTTGCCAGGTTGTTCACCCCCTTACTCAACCTTCTTTTCATCATCGTCAGACTCAACAGTTTTCTTGTCGAGAACAAGAACTATCGCCGAAGAATGAGTTACGAACATTACTCTGCCGTATGCGTAATCATCAATTTTGTCATAGAGTCTGCCTGCACTTATTGTTCCGTCATAAACGGTATGCGGACTATTGGCGACATAACCGATTTTGTCAATGAAAGGAAGAAATGCAACAATAGCCTCATTGTCATGTTCGTTATCGGGTTCTTTTATGAGTTTTATTATTCTTCCGATTTCAAACGGCTTTTTGCCGTAGTAAAAATCAAGCCCTGTGATAGTAACGAAATATGTTTCTTTCATAAAAACACCCACCTTATATTTGTTTATTATCTTAATTATACCACGCGAAGTGTGTAAAAGTACGGACAGTAAAAAGAAAAACCACCTGAATTTCAGGTGGTTTTATCATCATTTAAGTTTTTCTACAAAATCGCTCATCATTTCGCTTATCTTTATATTCTGTGGGCAGACAGCCTCACAGGCACGGCAGGAGAGGCAAGCCGACGGCTTTTTGTCATCGGGGAGCGAGCCTATCGCCATAGGTGCTAAAAATCCACCGCCCGAATAAACGTGTTCGTTATAAAGGTCTATGAGATTTGGTATATCAAGTTCCATAGGGCAATGCGTTGTGCAGTAACGGCAGGCTGTGCAGGGGAGCGTTGTTTTCGATGTCATCGCGTCTGCAACAGAGAAGAGCTTTTCGGTTTCTTTTTCTGAAAGTGGTTTTTCTTCGCCGTATGTTGCTATGTTTTCAATAAGTTGTTTCATATCAGACATTCCCGAAAGGGTAACAACAACCTCGGGGATTGACTGTAAAAATCTGAATGACCATTCGGCAGGTGTCGCATCGGGACGAAGTGTTTTAAGTTCGTTTGCATACTCTTCTTCGAGTGTCGCAAGTTTACCCCCTCTTACAGGTTCCATAACCCATACGGGAATACCCTGTTCCTTTAACATTTCGACCTTTGCCTTCGCGTTCTGCATCTTCCAGTCTATCCAGTTAAGCTGAATCTGACAAAATTCCATATCCTTGCCGTAAGCGTCGATAAAACGCTTCATTGTGTCAAGTGTTCCGTGAGTAGAAAAACCGAGATGGCGTATTCTTCCGTTTTCCTTTTGTTTCATAAGATAGTCATAGATGCCATACTGCCGGTCGAGATACTCTTCGATATTCGATTCGCATACATTATGGAACATATAAAAATCGAAATAATCAACCCTGCATTTTTTGAGTTGTTCCTCAAAGATTTCTTCAACCTTTGTCATATTTGAAACATCATATCCGGGGAATTTTGTTGCGATATAAAAACTGTCTCTCGGGTATTCGCTTAAAATTTCGCCGACGATATTTTCGGATTCGCCGTCGTGGTAACCCCAGGCTGTATCAAAATAATTCACGCCGTTTTTTATGGCATAGTCAATCATTTCGCGTGTCGCCGATTTATCTATCGAGGAGTTTTTCTCATCGGTAACGGGAAGTCGCATACAACCCATTCCGAGTGCTGAAAGTTTCTTGCCACAAAAATCTCTGTAAATCATAAAATTCCCTCCGTCAACTTAAACTATATCTATATTAACATTTATGGGGAGGTTTGTAAAGGAAATCAAGTAACAAGAGTTATAATCGCTGAAATAACGGCGGACATAATCGGGTAGCCAAGAACAGTTCCTATCCATTTATGTATAACTGTTTTTATAGGGATATAGGGCATCAGATCTTCCGTTCCGGGAATAATCCAGTCCTTTGTATGACCTACCCAATACCAGTCTATAAAAAATCTGTCGAATAAGCCCATAATCATCATAATCGCAGTCATCTGCCAGAACAGTTCAGGGAATTCTCTTGCACCGTTTATAAAATAAACCATAGCAGGAACAAGAACCAATATCGGCAGAAACAGCGCGATAGTTGTAATAGCGGAATTCCTTTTTATTTTTTCCTCTGTTATAAGACCGAGTTCGACAACTCTTTTCTTGACATCATCTTCATAGAAAACAACAAGTCCCACAGCACCGTTTGCTTTTCCTACTACACAGATAATAAGCAGAACAAAACACATTACAATTCCTTCGATTAAAATAAGCATAGCTATTCCTCCCTTACTCTTCCTTTATATACAACCTGAAATCACAACATTCTCCGCCCATGCCGAGAGTCTGAGTTCTGCCCCAGACAAGTTTCGGGTGAAGATTTCCGTATGTAACATCGTCGGACTTGCAGAAAAACTGTGTGATTTCGGGGCAACCGTATTTCTTGCAGGTTTCATAGTATGGGCAGACTGTCATATCCCTTGCAAATTTAGGGGCGTCTTTAACTTCCCTGCTTTCAAAACCTGCTTCTTTGCCGAAAAGTTTATCGAGCATATTATCGCATATATCGGGCATTTTTCTGTAAAGCCCAAGTTTCATAACTGACTGCACTGCAGGAACCATTTTTTCAATCTTTGTAAGTGCCCACTTTTCAAAAAACGCAACCGATTTTTCTCTGTCGCCCGTAATTCTTAAAAGTGCCTCATAAAAAGCGATACTCGGCAGAATCTGTCTTAAATGTTTATAGAGTGCCTGTGAGGCGTTCGCGTTTTCATCAAAAAGTTCAGCAGTTCTTATGTAGACATTTTCGAGTTCGTTTTCATACCCCTCGGTTTTAAATCCGAGTTCGAGCGCTGACGGAACGGGCTTTTTTCTGATGATTTTTACAGCTTCCTTTTTTGTCATAAAATCTTTCCCTTCTTATAAAATAAAAACGGGCACAGCCGTTAAGCTATGCCCTTTAATGTCGTATATACAGACTTCATGCATAGCTTTACTTTAACTACACATGAGTCTCGCAATTCAAAACAAGCCAGACCGTAAAAGGTCAGTATGTTGACTTGTTACTTATAAGAAAGCTTGCTACTCCCTCACAGATTAAGTTTATTATACAATCTGTTTTTCTATTTGTCAACACCTTTTTATTCTCTGTTTTTAAGCACCTCTGCGGGTGTGATTTTCTTTATCTTTCTTACAAGTAAAGCGCTTACAACGAAATAGAAAATCATTATTCCTATAAAAATCAGAGCATACAGAACGGGTGGGAATTTAAGGTTCATTCCACAGGCTGTATTTGAGATAAGATAGGGATAGAGCGAATTCATAATGACTTTTGAAAGCGGAATTGTTATCACAGCACCGAGTGCTACTGTAACTGCGTTTCCGTTAAGATAAAGTTTTCTTATTTCATTTGTTCTGAAACCGAAAATCTTTACAAGTGAAATTCCGAAAGATGCACGGTCTATCATAACATTCAGCATAAGATACATTACAACGCAGAAAATCATTATCGACATAGAAATCATCATTGTGAACATTCCTCTCATCTGGTCAACAAAAACCGATGCCGATTTTTCTATATCCGCCTTTGTTGTAACGGAATATACCCTGCCCATATCGATATCAAGTTCCTCTTCTGAAAGAAGCATATTATAATAATCATCTTCTTTTAAGAAAAGTTCACGCATACTTTCTATATCCATAAAAACAGAAAGTCCTACCGAATAATCAACTGTTTCTTCGACTGTAAAAGCATAGTCCATATCGTTTGCCGTGTCGGACAAAATGAGTTTGTCGCCTTCTGAAAGGTTATATTTCTCTGCTACCGACGATGAAACTGCGATACTGCTTTTTCCCTTGACGGAAATTTCGGGGTAATACTTATTTTCATCGTCAACACCTATGATATTCACATCAAGGGTATTGCCCATATATTTCTTTGAAAGACTTTCCGTATAACACGCCTCTGCGTTTTCGGGGACTTCTTTTTCAGGGTATTTCAGTGTATACATATATCCGAATTTTGTGTCCTCTGAATTTTCTGTCTTTATGTTCTGACAGAGAATGTAACAGTTCATACCGAGCATAAATACAAGAAGACATATAAACATTCCGAAAATAACAGTAACGCTTGTTCTGAGTTCTCTTATTATCTGTCTTATCTGAAAACGACGGATAAAGCCCATTCCTTTAAGATTCAACCTGCTTCTTTTTGGGATTTTCTGTTCGTTTCTTATGAGTGAAAGTGCTGTCTTTGAAAGACGCTTGCTGATTACTATATAGTTTACGATTACAGAAATAACGGGTGGCATTATAACTGCATAGATGATAAGGTAAAGTGGATACAAGGGTTTTAAATCGGGGATTGAAAAATAGTTGTAACTATCTTTCATCTGCCATACTATACCTATATCGCTGAAACCTATTGCCGAGCCTATAAGTCCACCGATAAAGCAGATGATTGTAGGAAGAGTTATGTAGTGAAAAACAAGGTCTTTTTTCTTAGCACCCAAAGCATAGAATGTTCCTATGACACTGCTTTCACGCTGAATCTGATGAATAACAAAAACCGAGATTACATAGGTGAAAAGTATCATTATAACAACACCTGCAACAAGACCTATCGTTTTATTCATCTCAAGGTCGATAGCAGCAGCAAGTATACGGGGGTTATCCTCTGCCTTTATAAAAGATGTGAGATTATCTATCTCGATATCAAAGAATTCATCTAAAAGTTTGTCGGTTTCTTTTTTGAGTTCTATTGTTCCGTCATAGAGTTCATCTGCACCGTTATAAAGTTCGGTTTCTTTAAATCCCATAGCAGAAATCCCGTCACGAAGTTCTTTAGCTCCGTCATTTATATCCTTTACACCATCTCTGATTTTTTCTTTTCTGTCGGTTATTTCTTCTATCGTTTCAAGAAAATATTTATCCTCAACTTTTGTGTAGTCAAAATCCAAAGACTTTATCTTTTCTTTCAGTTCATCGTGCGTCATAGCGTCATTTAAGCGATAAGCATAACAATATTCCTCAACGATTTCTGTTTCTGAAAGTAT
>CALGTU010000152.1 GCA_937901465.1 uncultured Clostridia bacterium
TCTGATTTGCTTTCTTCAAGTTTTTTTGATTTACTTTCAAACAAACGGTTATATCCACTGATTTTATTTGTAAGTTCAGAAAGCACTTCTTCTGTCGCTTTAACACCCTTATCATTTTCTTTATACTCATTTTCAAGCAAAGCAACAGATTTTTCTGTTTCTTCTCTATGTAACTTCTGTTCTTCAAGACCTTCTTTAAATTCAACAACAGACTTTTCAGAAGAAGAAATTGTAAAAGAATATTCAGAACGTTTAATATACAACTGGTTTATCTTACTTTCAGCCTGTTCAAATTCTTCATTGAATTTATCAGATTCTGCAAGTAATTTTTCAAGTTCAAACTGAAGATTCGAAAGAAGTTCGGCAATTTTCTTTTCAGAATTTGCAAATTCTTCTGCTTTAATGTTGCCTTCTTCTATTTTATTTCTCAATTCTATTGATGAAATAGCACTGTTCTTCTGTTGTTCAACAAAATTGTTTATGAGTTCAATATTATGCAGAATATCATTTTCATAAACAGCAATATCAGAATTTATCTGTCCGTTTTTGCGTTCTGTTTCAACAATGCTTTCCTGCAACTGTTCTATTTTTATGTTACCTTCCTGCATTGAATTATGACAGTTCTGAATTTCATTTTCAATTCTGTCAATATCAGCACAAAGGCTTTCATATTCGGTAGTATTGATAAGAATTTTCTCATCTACTTCCTTTATGCTTTCCTTTAATTCATCAAGTTTGTTTATCCAGAAGGACACTTCGAGAGATTTTCTCTTTTCAGCAAGTTCATTATATTTTCTGGTCTTTTCTGCCTGAATCCGTAAAGGTTCTACTCTGACTTCAAGTTCGTTGATTATGTCCTTTAATCTGAGTATATTATCCTGTGCAGCAGCAAGTTTTTTTTCAGATTCTGCTTTTTTATAACGAAGTTTTGAAATTCCGGCAGCTTCTTCAAATATCTCACGTCTTTCGTTACTTTTAGCAGAAACTATTTCAGCAACTCTACCCTGACCTATAATAGAATAACCATCTCTTCCGAGACCAGTATCCATAAAGAGTTCATAAATATCCTTAAGCCTTACCTGACTACCATTTATGAGATATTCACTTTCGCCACTTCTGTAAAGCTTTCTTGTAACACTTACCTCTTCGGCAGGAACCTGAAGAATTCCTTTTTTATTATCTATATTAAGGGTAACCTGAGCATATCCCATAGGTTTTCTGAATTGAGTTCCAGCAAAGATAACATCTTCCATTTTAGCTCCTCTGAGAGTTTTGGAAGACTGTTCTCCGAGAACCCATCTTACAGCATCGCCTATATTACTCTTCCCACTTCCATTAGGACCTACTACCGCAGTAAGTCCTTTATTAAAATCAAGTTTGATTTTATCTGGAAAAGATTTAAATCCTTGTAATTCCAAAGATTTTAAGTACATCATTTCACTTCCTTTGTTAAAACACAATATCCGCGTAAATCAGAATTTTCTTTGAAAGAAATATTAATTCCTCTTTTTCTGAAATAATCAATATTACTCTTTTTCTGCCCTATTGCTTTGCTTAACGCACCTTCGGGAACATCGATAATAAAATCACCTTTTTTATCCTTTAATAACGGTATCATCTTCATTCTGAAAATATAGCTCTCGCATATTTCTCTGAAAGAATCATGATAAAACCCCGCAATCGCATTTTCAGAAACTTCCTTTGATGCATGAAGACCTAATCTTATGACCCTTATGCCCATAAATTCAAACATATAAAGCATATTGGCACAAATCTCAACGGCTTTATCAAAATCATAAAGCTTATATCTGCCACTTTGATATAGTTCTCCAAGCAGTGTATTTTTAAGAACAACAACGGGATAAATTCTTACTGTATCCGGATGAATTTCAACAATTTTTTCCATAGTTTCCCATTCATCATCGCCGCTACTTTTATAAAGTCCGACCATCATCTGCAATCCCAGTTCAAAGCCGTATTCACGGATAAGGCGGCTGGCTTTTTCTACATCTGCCGCCGAATGTCCACGCTCGTTGGC
>CALGTU010000153.1 GCA_937901465.1 uncultured Clostridia bacterium
AGAAAAAGATTTTTTTGAAAGAAATGAGTTTCCTGATTTTGATATAACTTTTATCAACAACGATCGCTATGCTACTACAAACAATATATATTCTCTCTTTCTCGCTTCTGAGCATATGTCAGAAGAAGACACTATTCTCTTTGAAAGCGATCTTATTTTCGATTCTGAAATTGTTTCGGAACTGATACGTTGTCCTGACCCTAATGTTGTTACTGTAAGTAAATTTGAAAACTGGATGGACGGCACAGTTACCACATTCGATTCAGAAAACAGAGTAACCGCTTTTATCGAAAAGAGCAAGTTCAACTGGGATAACTGTTCATCGTATTATAAAACGGTAAATATATATAAACTTTCAAAAGAATTTTTCTCAAACTGGTATCTTCCGTTTCTGAAAGCGTATATCCAGACATGCGGAAACAACGCTTATTATGAAATGGTATTGAAAATCATTGCGAATATAAATGATTCAAACCTTAAGGTAATGGATGTTTCAGACAAGAAATGGTATGAAATAGATACCCCTCAGGACCTTCAGGTTGCTCAGACACTTTTCGGAGAAAATAAACTCAGAAGCTTATCAGAACGTTACGGCGGATACTGGAGATTTCAGGATATACGCGACTACTGTTATCTTGTCAATCCATGGTTCCCCGATGAAAAGATGATAAGCGAAATGAAACACAGTTTCACAGAGCTTCTTACTCAGTATCCATCGGGAAGCAGAATAATATCTACCGCTATGGCAAGTCTTCTTGATGTAAGCGAAGATTATGTTGTAACAGGAAACGGTGCGGCAGAACTTATCCGTATAATCATGAGAAATCTCAAGGGAAGTTATTATATAACATCGCCCTCATTCAATGAATACATAAATTCTGCAGAAACAGCATCGGCTGAAATAGGTTTATGTGAAAATGAATCATTTGAATATAACAAAGAATTTATCCTTAAACAATCAGAAAACTGCGATACAGTAATTATCATAAACCCCGATAACCCATCGGGACATTTCATAAGCGAAAACGAAATGTATGAAATACTTGACGCACTTTATGAAAGAAATCAGAAAGTTATTGTTGATGAAAGCTTTGTGGATTTCGCTGACAGCGACATCAGATACACACTCATCAAAAACGCTACACTTTTAAAATATCCCAACTTATCTGTAATCAAAAGCATAAGCAAGAGTTACGGCGTTCCGGGAATAAGACTGGGAGCGTTATGTTCTTCAGACACCGCCCTTTTAAAATCCGTTGCTCATGATATTCCTATCTGGAATATAAACTCTTTTGCGGAATTCTTTTTACAGATATGCGGAAAATACAAAAAATCGTATATCAATGCCTGTGATATGATTGCTTCTGAGAGAGCGAGATTTTCTTCGCTTCTTGATAAAACAGGATTATTCGTTGTATATCCCTCTCAGGCAAATTATATCATGTGTCGTATGAAAAAAGGCACAGCTGAATCATTGTGTGAATTTCTTATAGAAAATAATTTCCTTATAAAAAATCTTAACGGCAAAAACGGATGCGATAATGGTGAATACATAAGAATCGCAATCAAAAAGCCCGAAGAAAACGACGAACTTATAAGCGTTGTTTATGAATATATAAGAAATCTCATATAAATTTACAGGAGGACACGCAGTATATGCGTGGATAGATAACTATAATGGAACTATTGGCAACAGCATTGGGGAAACTATTGGAGATATCATATAATCTCTGCAACAATTATCCTCTTGCAATAATCATATTTACCGCACTGACAAAAATAATCCTTTTTCCGATAAACATAATTGTTCAGAAAAACGGAATAAAAATGGTGAAGATGTCGCCCGAAATAAACAGGATAAAATGTGATTTTTATGGTGACAAGGACAGAATAAACGAAGAGACTTTCAGATTGTATAAAAAAGAAAAATACAGTCCGTTTATCGATGTTATACCTATGATTCTTCAGCTTATTATCCTTATGGGTATAGTTGAAATGATAAGCGTTCCTGATTATTCGGGAATAACAACAAACCTTATGACATCATTCGGAATTGATTTTTCCCTTGTTCCGTTTGAACAAGGCAGATTGTATCTTCTTTTCCCTGTAATCGCAGCTTTATCGGCAATTGTTATGTGCATTGCGCAGAATAAAGCTCAGGTTCTTCAGGCAGAACAGGGAAAATTGAATAAATACGGTATGATGATTTTCTCTGCGGCGTTATCCTTATATCTCGGATTATTTGTAAAATCAGGTATCGCTCTTTACTGGATATTCAGCAACATCTTCAGCACACTGCAGATATTCATACTCAACGCTATTATCAATCCTAAAAAATACATTGATTATGAAGCTCTTGAAAAAAGCAAGAAAAGACTTGAAGAACTTAAAGATTACGGCAGCAATATCTCTTCAGAACTCAAGAAAAGACAGCGTGTTGATTATAAGAAATTCTTTTCGGTTGAAAACAAACATCTGGTATTCTATTCTGAAGCAAGCGGATTCTATAAGTATTTTAAAAGTCTTATTGAATGGCTGTTATCTCATTCAAATATAAAAATCCACTATATAACAAACGATCCCGATGACATAATATTCAGCGTTGCAAAAGAAAACGACAGAATTATCCCCTATTACATAGGCAAAAACAAGCTTATATCTCTTTTCATGAAAATGGATGCCCGCATTGTTGTTATGACAACTCCCGATCTTGAAAAGTATTATTTAAAACGAAGCTATGTATGTAAAGATACCGAATATATCTATATGGACCATGGATTATCAAGTATGAACATGCTTCTGAGAAAGGGTGCTTTAGACCACTTTGATACTGTATTCTGTGCGGGAAAGCATATTGTTGATGAGATAAAGGCAATGGAAAAAACTTATGATCTTCCGCCGAAAAACCTCATAGAATACGGATATGGCATGCTTGATGACATCACAACACAGTATCTTGAATGGAAAAATAATAACCCTGATAACAAGGATGAGAAATATATTCTTATCGCTCCTTCTCATCAGAAAGATAACATACTTGACAGTTGTCTTGATACAGTTGTCAACGGCTTGAAGAAAACCGCAAAGGTTGTCATAAGACCTCATCCGCAGTATATTTTAAGATCACCGCAGAACTGGAACGAAATCTGCAACAGATATAAAGACGACCCTTATGTTTCGGTTGAGGATGATTTTTCATCAAACGAAACAATATACAAAGCGGCGTTTGTAGTTACAGACTGGTCGAACATCGGATATGAATATTCATTTTCTTCGTTGCGCCCTGTTATGTTTGTAAACACACCTGTTAAAATCATCAACGAAGATTATAAAGAAATCGGAGTTGAACCTATTGACTTTACCATAAGAAACAAAATCGGAATTGAAGTTTCGGGAAACGATGAAAATGAAATTGAAACCGCTTCGAAAAAACTTATAGAAAACAATTCCGAATGGGCAGATAATATTTCGAATGTAAGATCAGAAGCTGTTTTTAATTTCGGAGACAGCAGCAGATATGCAGGAAAATATATTCTGTCAAGACTAAAACAAAAAAAATCAGATAAAAAAGATTAAATTTGAATGGAGAATTTATTATGATTACAGTTATTCTTAACAACTTATTCTTTGCCACACCCGCTTATATAGATGTTTCTGCGACAACATATATTATCCAGATAATCGCCGGGGTTGCTGTTGCGGCAGGTGTAACAGCGGGAGTTGTTATTTCTAAGCTGAAAAAGAAAGCAAAAGAAAAGCTTAACATCGATTTTGACAAAAAGGAAGTTGAAGAAGATGTTGTAGTTTTCGATGATGCCGACGACACAAACGAATAAAGCAAAAAACCTTACGAAGTATACTTCGTAAGGTTTTTATTTTCATATTCTACCATTCAATATCAGGCATGATTTCAGGACTTGTTGCGTCTGTATACTTTTTGGGGTTACAGGTTTCGATTATTTTATCGCCACAACAGATGATATAATAGAGGTCACCTTTTTTGGTCGATTTGTATTCATCCTCTTTTACAGAGATTTTCTGGTCTTCTATTATCAGATAATAACTCCAGCCTCCTCTTCGGCTGTAATCAGAATCCGTTTCTGCAATAACAGTTGTTCTGAGGACAGGCTCGTTTGAGAGAGCAGGCATCAGTTCTATTGTTGTTTTGACAATCATAACAGGAACAATAATAAAAGCCATACCTATTATTAAAATCAGTTTCGATTCGGATTTTCCGATATATGCTTTCTGAAACAAAACACCCAGAAAAGCTATTGTGGTAACTATAAAGGCAACCAGATAGTTCTTGCGTATTGTTGACAGAATATACAGTTCTTTCGCGCTTTCAAGAAAGCTGCTGTCGATAGTTGTTGATGTCATATCATAAGACATAACTTCTGCTATTATGACAGCGAGTAAAAATGCAATATCGAGAATTAAAAGTACAATAGACAGTATTTTTTGAATTTTCGGACTCATATCTAACTCCTGTTATTATTTTTTTATGAGAAGGACAACCGTCTCGATATGTTTTGTCATCGGGAACATATCAACGGGCTGGATTTTTGTTATTCTGTAATCCTTTGAGAGATATGAAAGGTCTCTTGCGAGAGTTTCGGGATTGCAGGAGATATAGACGATTTTTTCTGGAGAAACATTACGGAGAGCATTCAAAAATCTTCTGTCAGCACCTGCTCTTGCAGGGTCCATAAAAACAACGTCAATCTTAACGCCACTGTTTTCAATTTTCTGCATTATCTCGCCTGAATCTCCGCAGAAAAATTCGGCATTCTTAATGTTATTGAGTTCTGCGTTGATATTGGCATCTCTGACTGCGGAAGCATTCTGTTCGATACCTATAAGACGCTTGATTTTATCAGATGCGCATATGCCTATTGTTCCTATTCCGCAGTAAGCATCGACAACTGTTTCTGTTCCCTTAAGTGATGCAAATTCAATTGCTTTTGAATAGAGAATTTCTGTTCCTACAGGGTTTATCTGATAGAATGACTGTGGAGAAATTCTGAAAGTTTTATTACAGAGAATGTCTGTTATGTATCCGTCACCAAAAAGGATTTTTTCTTTATTTCCGAATGTTAAGGGAATTCCATTCGGGTTGATATTTAAAACAATAGTCTTTATTTCGGGGTGTGCTTTTCTTATTCTTGAAACAAAATCTTCGCTCTGAGGGAACCTGTCTGATGTTGAAATAAGGGTAAGCATAACTTCTCCCGTTGCGAATGCATAACGAAGAGAAACGCTCTTTAAAAAGCCCTTTCCCTTATAATCGCATACAGGGATTGAAAGACGCTTGCAGAGTCTTAAAACAGTTGCTGTTATTTTATGAAGAAGTTCGTCTTCAATCAAACATTCCTTAGCGGGAATAACAGCATTTCTTGTTGATTGAAAAATACCTGTATATGCTCTTTTCGTTCTTGTGTCAAAACGCATTACCGCCTGAACTTTATTGCGGTAATGATAGGGATTTTCCATAGGGATAATCTTATTTACATGATCAAACTTTCCTAAAAGTTCTCTTATGGTTTTCTGCTTTAATGCCAGTTGTGACTGATAATCAAGATTCATCAGCTGACAACCACTGCATTTTTTATAGATCTCGCATTTTATTTCGTTTTTATTTTCCATAATTTCTCCTGAATGTGTTTTCAATAAGTAACTTGCCACGTTGTAAAAAGAAACGTGGCAAGGATTTATATCTGGTTTTATTCTCCTACAAATTCTCTTATGAGTGAGTCACTGGGAACATTCACTCTGTCAACGGGTTCGAGTTCTTCAAGGAAAGAAAGAATGATATCATAATCAAAATCGCCGAGCATTTCTTCCTTCATACGCTTAAGATCGTCATAAACAGCCCATCTGTAGATTGTGGGTTCAAACGGGATGAATGTGTCGATATCGAAATCAGCAAGAGGCTTGAATGGCATGATATATGTTTCTTCGCCTCTTGAAACACTCTTGAACATTTCAAATGTTTCTCTCATATCTCTTCCGCGGTAAAGCTTATCTCTGCCAAGGCGACGGAGAAGTCTTATAAGACGAGGATGAAGTCTGTCATTCTGGGAGTTTTCAATTCTTGTTCTTACGCTGACATAGATGCATGTTGCAAAATCCTTGCTGTTTCCTGTCACTTCAGGGTTTAAGGCATGGATTCCTTCAAGAATTATAACATCGCCCTTTTTGCGTTCTATACGGATACTTCCGTCCCTGTCCCTTGTCTTGAAATTGAATATTGGGGAGTCTATGGGTGTTCCATCGTTAAGCATTTCGAGATGTTTCTGTAAAAGAGGAATATCTATTCTGTAAGGCGATTCAAGATCGATAGTTCCGTCGGGATTTCTGGGGAATTCAACTCCGCAATTATCGGGAAGGAAATAATTATCCATTGATATTGTATATGCGTTACAGCCGTTTTTCTTAAGAAGAGTTTCGACTCTTCCCGCAGATGTTGTCTTTCCTGAACCTGAAGGCCCCGAAACGAGAACTATAGGTTTTTCTGATGATCTGTCGAGTATTCTTTCTGCTGCTTTTTCGATTTCGTTTTTGTATTTTTCTTCACTTTCGCGGATAAATTCTGCTTTGTCGGCAAGTATACCTGAATTGATGTCTTTGATTTTAACGATATTTATAACAACCACTCCTTAAAATATGATAGAGTTATGCTATTTATTATTATATCACAACTATTAAGATAATGCTACCCTTGAACTTGTATAAAACCTATGGTAGAATATTATACAGATTAACAAACGGAGCTTGTATTTATGAGAATTTTTGAAAAAGACGCTATAACTTTTATAATGGAAAAGAAAAAGGTTAAAAGACTTTCTCTTGTTTTGAAAAAAGATGGCAACTTCGTTTCTGTTCCGTTTAATGTTTCATATGCAGAAGCGGAAAAGTTTGTCTCAGAAAAAACGGAATGGGTTAAAAAGCATCGTGAAACCATCCCCATAAAAAAAGAAGAAAAATATCTTTCGGGCGATGAGGTTTTTATTCTGGGAAAGAAATTCATTTTAGAAATATTCTTTTCAGAGAAAAAGAAAAAAGCAGAAATAATAAACGGAAGAATTTTTCTCTATGTTAAAAATCCCGAGGACTATAACGAAAGAAAAAAGGCGTTTTCTGATTTCTGCAAAGATGTTCTTATGAAAGAAGTTCCCGATATCTTAAAAAAGCACGAAGAATTAACGGGGCTTTCATCATCGGGTGTAAGATACAGAACTATGAAATCCCGCTGGGGAAGTTGTAATGTTATGACGAAAGAAATATGTTTAAATACTACCCTTGCTACTCATCCTATTGAATGTCTTTCTTATGTTATCATGCACGAAATAGTCCATATTGCCGAACCTTCTCATAACGCCCGTTTTAAAGCGCTTATGACTCATTATATGCCCGACTGGAAAGAGAGAAAAGCCATTCTCAATAAATAAAACACCACTCGTTATGAGTGGTGTTTTTTGTTATTCTCTTAAAATTATTTCAAGATAAGCTTTTTCATCGGGATATTCTGATGTAAATGCGTTTATCGGGCAATAGATATAAACATATTTTCCTTTGGTGATTTCAATCGTTCCGTCGCCTCTGAGTGCGGGTGCTGAAGCTTGTGAAATATATCTCCATCCATCTTTGAATTCTTCGTCAAAAATATAAACTTCCCATTCTCCTTCAGAAGAAGCTTTTGCCGAAAAAGAATAAGTTCCGCTTTTTTCGGCAACAAGTTCATAATACATAGAACCGAAACATTCTTCTGCGGTAATCTTTATTATTTCAGGTTCTTTTTCTGTAACTTCTGAAACAGTAGTCTGTTCTTTTTCTTTTACATCAGATGAATAAAATCCGCTACAAGCCGATAAAGAAAATATCATACCGATTATTGTTACAAATGCAATTATTTTTTTCATTGTTTTCTCCTGTTATATAAAGTTAATCCTTCATAATAAAAACGCTTATCGGATAGCAATTTGTTCTGTTGGAAAATTCGGTTACAAGTACTGTATACTTCAAAGAATCGATAGTTTTGAGATATTCTAAAACGCTGTCTTTTTCTTCAAAGCCCGTTTCTCTTCCGTAATAAATTGCTATGTTCATTCCGCCACCGTTTTTAAGAAGTGAAAGGCCCTTTTCTATCGCCTTTATACTGCTTCCCGATTCGGTATGAATGTTATGGTCTCCTTTAGGCAACCACCCTAAATTAAATACAATACAATCAACCTCTTCTTTTACATATTCGTCCATGTCGGAATGTGACGCGAGTATTACCTCTGCATTTTTATAGCCTTTTTCAGAAAGGCGTTTTTCTGTACTTTCTATCGCTTCTTTCTGAATATCAAAAGCATAGACCTTTCCTGTTTCCCCTACTTTTGAACATAAGAATTCGGTGTCGTATCCTCTGCCCGCGGTAGCGTCTATACAAACAGAACCCTCTTTCGCAAAACGCGATAAGAATTCGTGCGATAAGGCTATTGTGTTGAGTTCACTCATAAAATCACTCCTTATAAATCTGATATAAAATATACCACAGATTTTAAAATTTGTAAAACCCCGTTTGACAAAAAGAACAATAAAATCTTTTTTAAAAAGATGATTTTGCAATATTCTGTAAAATAAGGTTACAAGAAAGTTACAAATGGTTTCAATTATATTACAATAAGCCGAAAACTATTGAAGAGAAAGGTATATTCTGCTATACTGTTGAATGAATAATAAGATGTATTTTAAAATGAATTTCAGAGGATTTCTCTGATACACATCATCGGTCAATCTTTAATTACGGAGTGTTTTTTATGGAAGAAAAACTTAACCTTTGTCTCGGATGTCTTGAAGAAAAACATGGTGAGGGGCCTTGTATCTTTTGCGGATACTCTGACGAAACACCTCATCTTCCTTCATACCTTTCTCCCGGAACAACATTAAACGACAGATATCTTGTAGGAAGACTTCTCAGATACAACGGTGAAAGTGCAACATATCTCGCATACGATGCTGTTATGCGCAAGAAAATCTGGATAAAAGAATATATGCCCGATACTCTCTGTGCAAGAGTGAGAGGTTCTTCTCTCATAAGTGTCAATCAGCAGAATCTTGCTCCGTATAAAACATTCATGTCGGAATTTACTGAACTCAACAAACTCCTCTCAAAAATGAGAACTTTAAGCCATGTAAATCCCGCACTTGAACTTTTCGCAGAAAACAACACAACTTATGTTACCTTCGATGTAATCGAGGGCGTTACTCTTAAAGAATATTTACAGGAAAACGCTGGCGAACTCAGCTGGGACGAAGTTAAATCTCTCTTCCCGCCTATATTCACAACAATCAGCCTTGTTCATAACGCAGGAATTGTTCACAGGGGAATTTCTCCTGATACAATCTGGATTACAGACGAGGGCGAACTTAAAATCTCGGATTTCTGTATTACCGCTTCAAGAACAAACAATACAGAACTCGCTCCCGAACTTTTTGCAGGATATGCCGCTCCCGAACAGTATGCATCAAGCAACTGGCAGGGAACATGGACAGATGTTTATGGAATATGTGCTGTTCTTTACCGTATCCTTACAGGCTGTATGCCAACAGAAGCAGTAAGCCGTGTCGGAAACGATAATTTATGTGAGCCTTCATCGGTAAACAACAACATTCCCGCTAACGTTTCAAAGGTAATCATGGGTGGCCTTACACTTTCAGGCGATATGAGAATCCAGACAGTAACAGAACTTGTTACAAAGCTTTTTGAACAGCCCGAATACCTCACTCCTTCGGCAGGAAGAACGGCGACAATCGCTATTCCCCGTCAGTCGATGTCTCCATCTGTTCAGAAGAAAGCTAATGCAAACAATAACCACAGAAAAAAGAAACAGGTCAAGAAAAAGAAAAAAGCAAGCAATATGAGAATTCCGATAATCGTTTTTGTTGTAACAGTAGGAATTCTTCTCGCGCTTGCACTCGGTCTTATGGGTTGGGTTGATAACACAGCTCCTGATGTTTCATATACAACGCCATATTATTCAACTCTTTCAACAGACCCTGTTCCTGTTACTACAATAGAAACAACAATGGGATTTGTTCAGACCTATGAAATGTCTGATTTTGTAGGAAAGAATTTTGAACTTATAAAGAATTCTCCGACATATCAGAGCTGGCTTACATTCATTCCCACATATGTTTATGATGATGAACACGAAAAGGATATCATCATAGAACAGTCGATTCCCCCGAAGGAAGCTGTTTATGCGGGAACTTCAATTCAGCTTAAAATAAGCCTCGGTCCTTCTAAGGTTGAAATTCCTGATTATTTCGGTCTTACAGAAAAGGAATATATTGAAATCCTTGATAAAGCAGGCATAAAATATGAAATCATAAAAGAAGCTGATCCGGGATTTATGACAGGATATGTAATCAAGACCGAACACGATACTCCCGAAACAACTATTGATGTTGAAAAGGGCGAAATCCTCAAAGTTTTCATCTGTGATAACGGCGATGGCGAAACACCGACAACCGATCCTGATGACATCTTTGATTTCGGAGTCGGCGAGTAGTAAATTTTTAAAAATGCTTGCATTTACATTCCATATATGATATAATATCAAGGCAGAAATGCTTTGATATTATGGAAAGATGGCTGAGTGGTCTAAAGCGCACGACTGGAACTCGTGTATGCGTTAATAGCGCATCGAGGGTTCAAATCCCTCTCTTTCCGCCAAAAAATAAAGTGCCCTTTGGGGTGCTTTATTTTTTTGTATTTAAGGG
>CALGTU010000154.1 GCA_937901465.1 uncultured Clostridia bacterium
TCCTTTTGCTCTACTACTTTGGGGACATTTTCTTTTCGCACAGAAAAATTCCAATCTACGATGAGCCAAAACTGTGGATGCTGCGGAGGGCCGACGGAGAGTGTGTTGGAGTGCGGCCACGGATGCTGCGAGAAGTGCGCGGAGAATTTGAAGGCGCTGACAAAGATTTCCGGGAAGGAATGGCTGTGCGTGGCGTGTGGCAATGGCGGCAGAGAGCTCGGCAGAAAAGAGGCCGAGGAGCTGCTGGCGATGATCCGCGCG
The DNA here is from genome assembly GCA_937901465.1 of uncultured Clostridia bacterium. Lineage (GTDB taxonomy): Bacteria > Bacillota > Clostridia > Oscillospirales > Ruminococcaceae > RGIG4131. The sequence continues at coordinate 262 of CALGTU010000154.1, forward strand.
GCGGTGCAGAGGAACGAAGAGAGCGTCGAAGAGCGGTTTGGGGCGATTGAAAGGGAGCTGGCGGAGGGGGCGGAGAGGGTCGTTGCGGCGATCGAGGCGGAGGGCGCGGCGTGCAAGAAGGCGATCGAGGCGATGCGGGAGAAGCAGAGACTGCGGGAGGAGAAGCGGCAGATGGCGTACGCGGTGGCGGAGGAGGCGGGGGAGGTTCACTCGCAACTAAACTTTTTGACCTTTCCTGCATTTCTCTTACTCTTCGTTCGGCGTCTTTCTGCATAGCCATCATTTCTTCTCTTGTATAGTTTCTCGACGCCATAAGAAAAATTTCCCCCTTAAATCATATTTTCAAACTCTGATAAAATCCCCGAATTTTTTGCAAAAGAGATAAGACTCATCATCTTTAAAAACTTTATCGCCTTATCGGTTTTATGTTGTCTTTCTTCTGAAAGATGCGGTTTTAAGGCAACAAGAAGAGATGTGTTCTTATCGTTTTCTGTCATATTTTTAGCCATTTGTGAAAACATCATTATTTTTGAAATATCGGGCATATCATTCCCCATAGGAAGCGCTGGCGGTGGGGCAGGTGTCGGAGGTGTTTCTTCCCCCGACATACCCATCATTGAAGCGAGTTTTTTTATTTGTTCCATACTCTCTTTATCAGAAAGAATTTCGTTTATTTTATTCATTAAATCGTCGATTTTAATTTACCCCTTTCCTGTGAGTTTGTTATAGAGTGCTCTTGCTTCGGGGGTAGACATCATCTGATTTATCATCTGTGGGTTATTCAGTGCCATATTGAATTTCATCGCGTCCGTCGGCGACATATTCTTCATCGCGTTATCGAATTTTCCTTCTGAAAGTTCCTTTTTAAGCTGTTCTGCGGGAACGCCGAGTTTAGAGCTTACTACTTTCAGCAAAGCGTCCATATTAGAGTTGTTCATAGAAAATCCTCCTTGAATTCAGTTAAAATATATGCTAAAATTTTCTTGTATATTACAGTATATTTTTTAAAGGAGAATTTGTGATTTGAGAATAATTGTTTTTTCCGACACTCACGGCAGAACGGGAAATCTTTTTGATGTTGCCGAAATGCATATTAAATCAACAGATATGTTTATCCATTTAGGCGACGGTGAGCCCGAGGCGGATATGCTTAAATCCGCACATCCCGAGATTGACCTTCGTTATGTAAGAGGAAACTGCGATATAAATTCGGGCGCACCGATGTCTCTTCTTATCGAGGCGGATTTCGGAAAGAAAATATATGCAACCCATGGTCATATGCTGAGCGTTAAATACGGAATCGGAACTATTTTAAAAGAGGCAAAATCACAAGGTGCCGATATCGTTCTTTTCGGGCATACCCATGAGCGTTTTTCATATTACGACAGCGAAAGCGGAATTTATATTTTAAACCCCGGTTCACTTTCAGAGCCAAGGGACGGTAAGGGAAAATCCTATGGTGTTATTGATATAGTTAAAAGTGGCGTTGTTATGAATATTGCGGATTTTTTGAATTAAAGATAAAAAACAAATCCCCCACGAAATGTGGGGGATTATTTTTATTCTTCAGTATCCTCATCATCAGGGGCAACATCGGGTTCGATAACCTCGTTTGCTTCTTCTGCCTTAGCAGAATCTTCCTGAGCCTTTGCCTGTTCTTCAGAGAGCTGTTCAACTTCTTCAAGTTCAGCCTCTTCGTCGTGTTCGGCACGGGTGAATGAAACAACCTTGTTGTCGCCGTTTACCCTCATAAGTCTTACGCCCGTTGCGTATCTGCCCATAACTCTTATGTCACAAGCTCTTATTCTTATGATGATACCTTCGGTTGAAATCATGATGATATCGTCTTCTTCATCGACAACCTTAATTCCACAGACATAGCCCTTTTCATCAGATGCCTTGTAGTTTAAAAGTCCAAAACCGCCTCTGTTCTGAACTCTGTAAGAGTCGATTTCACATCTTCTTCCGTTACCCTTGTCAGTAACAGTAAGAACAGTTGCACCCTCTCTTATTCTTGCCATAGAAACAACATAGTCGCCTTCGCGGAGCTTGATAGCTCTTACGCCGTGTGCTGTTCTTGACATTGAACGAATCTGCTTTTCACCGATTCTTATTGCTCTTCCGTTATGGGTTGCAACGATAAGTTCGTTTTCGCCCTCTGTCATTCTTACTCCTGCGATTTCGTCGCCTTCGTCAAGACCAATGGCTATAAGACCGTTCTTTCTTACATTCTTATAAGCAGAGAGGGGAGTTCTCTTAATCTTGCCGTTTTTAGTAACCATAACAACGAACTTTCCTTCGTCAAAATCCGATGTTTTAAGCATAGCGGCAATCTTTTCGCCTTCTGAAAGCGGAAGAAGTCCCACAATATTTGTTCCTCTCGACTGCTTTGAGCCTTCGGGGATTTCATAGCATTTCATCTTATACATTATTCCCTTATTAGAGATAAAGAGAATAAAGTCATGTGTTGAAGCTACAAACATATCTTCAACATAGTCTTCTTCGCGGCGCTTCATTCCCGAAACGCCCTTTCCGCCTCTGTTCTGTGTGTTATACATAGAAAGTGGCTGACGCTTTACATAGCCTATGTTTGTATATGTTACAACGCTTGTTTCTTCGGCGATAAGGTCTTCAATATCAACTTCGCCCGAAACATTTTCAATGCCTGTTCTTCTTTCGTCGCCGTATTTATCCTTGATTTTCATAAGTTCTTCTCTTATGATTTCAAGAACCTTTCTTTCGTCAGAAAGAATTCCTTCGAGTTCGGCAATTTTAGCTTCGATAGCAGCGAGTTCGTCTAAAATCTTCTGTCTTTCCATATTAGAAAGCTGATAAAGACGCATCTGTGCAATAGCATCTGCCTGAATATTTGAAAGACCGAATCTTTCCATAAGTCTGTCTTTGATTTCCTGCTGGTTTTTAGATGTACGACAGATTTTGATTACTTCATCGAGGTTATCAACAGCAATTTTAAGACCCTGTAAAATATGCTCTCTTTCACGAAGCTTTTTAAGGTCAAACATTGTTCTGTTTCTGATAACTTCAATCTGGAATTTTATATATTCATCGAGTACCTGTTTGAGTGATAAAACCTTAGGAACTCCGTCAACGAGAGCGAGCATTATAACGCCGACAGTATCCTGAAGCTGAGTATATGAGAAAAGCTTATTGAGAACAATCTGAGCTATTGCGTCTTTTTTGAGTTCTATGCAGATTCTCATTCCGTCTCTGCCCGATTCATCGCGGATAGTATGAATACCCTCAACTCTCTTTTCTTTAGCGAGCATAGCTATGTTTTCGATAAGTCTCGCCTTATTGACCATATAGGGAATTTCGTGGATAAGAATACATTCTCTGCCCTTGATTTCTTCTATTGAAGTTCTGGCTCTGAGAGTGATTTTTCCGCGGCCCGTTGCATATGCAGCTCTTATTCCGGCTCTGCCCATGATAATTCCGCCTGTGGGGAAATCAGGGCCCTTGATATGCTGCATAAGTTCATCGAGTGTTGCATCGGGATTATCTATAACATAATCGATAGCGTCAATAACTTCGCCTAAATTATGAGGCGGAATATTTGTTGCCATACCAACGGCGATACCTGTTGAACCGTTTACTAAAATGTTAGGGAAACGAGAGGGTAAAACAACGGGTTCTTTAAGTCTGTCGTCGTAGTTTCTTGTATATGGAATTGTTTCTTTGTTGATATCAGAAAGCATTTCCATTGAGATTTTTGCCATTTTAGCTTCTGTATATCGGTAAGCGGCGGCGGGGTCACCGTCAACAGAACCGAAGTTTCCGTGTCCGTCAACTAAAGGGTATCTGAGAGAGAAATCCTGTGCAAGACGAACAAGTGCGTCATAAACAGATGCGTCACCATGGGGGTGATATTTACCGAGAACATCACCGACGGTTGCTGCACATTTAAGGTATTTCTTATCGGGGGTAAGCCCTGCTTCATACATTGTGTATAAAATTCTTCTGTGAACGGGCTTTAAACCGTCTCTTACATCGGGCAAAGCTCTTGACACGATAACCGACATTGAATAATCAAGAAACGAGGTTTTCATTTCTTTTTCAATGTCAACGGGAATTATCTTCTGATTGGGGTTGTCAAACATTATTTTTCACACCTATTCGTTTTATTTCTGGGGATAGAATTTCTTTGCTTTTTCTGAAAATTCTTTTCTTAATAGTTCAATCTGTTCTTCTGAAAGAAATCTTTTCGGTATTACATAAAACATCTGTTTTTTGATGTAGATCACAAACTCATCGGGGATTTCTATAACATAGGGTAAATCCGTTTCATAGAAAATAACCTTCGGGGCAACCTCAAAAGGTTCGTTTGTTTCGGGGTTGATTTTAGGAACAACCGAAATCTTTATCTTGTCATCATAAACTTCTGTTTCATAGCTGTCGTCTTCTATTGTAGATAAAGCTTCGCGGAGAGTTTTTCTTCTTTTTGCGGGCATTATCCAGAGTATCAATATAAAGACAAGACATATTGCAACAAGCATGACATTATTGTTGTTATCGGGATATTTTTGAATTGCGGTTATGAGATTCAAAATTCCTATAATTCCGACAAGAACCGTGAAAATTGTATTACGACCGAATTCAAATTTTTTCTGGACTTCATGAAAAGCCTTGTCATAATCATCAACGGTTATTGTATAGTTGAGATCCGTGAGTTTAATGCTTTCTTTAACTTCGTTTTCCATTTTAAATTCCTTTTAGATATCGAGATTTTTAACATATTTTGCGTTCTTTTCTATGAATTCCTTTCGGGGAGTAACCTTGTCGCCCATAAGGATTGTGAATATTTCGTCCGCCTTGACAGCGTCTTCCATATCAACTCTTTTCATAGTTCTTGTTTCGGGATTCATAGTTGTTTCCCATAACTGTTCGGGGTCCATTTCACCGAGACCTTTGTATCGCTGGATATCAGGCGAATGTGTTTCGGTTGAAAGTTCCTTGATATATTCATCTCTTTCTTCATCAGAGAAAGCATATCTTACCTGTTTTCCCCTTGAAATTTTATAGAGAGGTGGCTGTGCGAGATAGATGTTTCCGTTTGTTATAAGCGGACGCATATATCTGAAGAAGAATGTTAAAAGAAGAGTTCTGATATGTGAACCGTCGACATCGGCATCGGCCATAATGATGATTTTTCCATAGCGGAGTTTTGAAAGGTCAAAATCTTCGCCGATAGAAGTGCCGAGTGCTGTTACAACGGGCATAAGTTTTTCGTTTCCGTAAACTTTATCTATTCTTGCTTTTTCAACGTTGAGCATTTTTCCCCATAAAGGAAGAATAGCCTGATAACGTCTGTCTCTTCCTGATTTTGCAGAACCGCCCGCTGAATCTCCTTCGACGATATAGATTTCTGTAAGTTCAATGTCTCTTTCAGAACAATCGGCGAGTTTACCCGGCATAGAAGCGTTTTCCATTGCGGATTTTCTTCTTGCGGTTTCTCTTGCTTTTTTAGCAGCCTCACGCGCTTTTTTAGCGTCCATAGCCTTATCGAAGATATCACGGGCAATAGCGGGATTATCTTCAAAGAAATACATAAGCTTGTTATAAACAAGGTTTTCAACGAAAGGCTTAACTTCGGGGTTTCCGAGCTTGCCCTTTGTCTGTCCTTCAAATTCACAGTTTTCAAGCTTTACAGAAATAATAGCTGTAATACCTTCTCTTACATCTTCACCGATAAGCTTTGTTTCGTCTTTGAAAAGATTATTTTTCTTTCCGTAATCGTTGAAGACTTTAAGAAGAGCATTCTTAAATCCTGTTTCATGCATACCGCCGTCAACTGTATGGATATTATTTGCGAAAGAAAGAATAATTTCCTTATAGCTGTCGTTATACTGGAATGCGATTTCAGCAGAAGATGTTCCTTCTTCGCCGTCAAGATAGATAACATTGTCGCCTAAAACTTCAAGCCCCTGAGTTTTATGGATATGGTCAACAAACTCTCTTATTCCGCCTTCATAATAAAGAATTTCGCTCTTTATATCATCGGGATTTCTTTTATCTGAGAAATTGATTTTTATTCCCGCATTAAGAAATGCCTGTTCACGAAGACGCTTGAGTAGTGTTTCATAATCATATTCTGTTGTTTCAAAAATTTCAGCGTCTGCCATAAATTTAACAGTTGTTCCTGTTTCATCTGTATCGCCTATTACTTTTAACTGTTCAGAATAATTACCTCTCTCAAATCTCTGAAAATGAACTTTTCCGTTACGCTTTACAGTAAGTTCGAGGTATTCTGAAAGTGCGTTAACAACCGAAGCACCAACGCCGTGAAGACCGCCCGCAACCTTATATCCGCCACCGCCGAACTTTCCGCCTGCATGAAGAACGGTATATACAACTGTTGCCGCAGAAATCTTTTCTGTCGGGTGGATATCAACGGGGATACCTCGTCCGTTATCGCTTACCTGAATTACATTATCGGGAAGTATTTCTACAACTATTTCAGAACAATATCCGGCTAAGGCTTCGTCAATCGCGTTATCGACAATTTCATAAACGAGATGATGAAGTCCCTTAGGGCCCGATGAACCGATATACATTCCGGGGCGTTTTCTTACAGCTTCAAGTCCTTCCAAAACCTGAATCTGATTTGCATCATAATTTGTGTTGTTCATAATGTTTTCCGACATTTTTTATCTGACCGTCCTTCTGAAATATCTCTTAATAAAGACTGATATTTCTTTTCTTTTTGAATTCAAAATATTCAACTCTGCTGTCCTCGTTTCCGAGAGCTCTTTTCTTTAAAGTTGATGAAGATATATTTGAGATATAAACTGTCTGATTATTGTTTTCATCAATACAGACAATATATGATTTAGGCATTTTATATGAAACGTTTATAACCTGACCGCTTTTTTCAGCTCTCGCTAAAAAATCCTTTGTTATCTTTCCTGTTGAGGTATTTTCAATATCAAAAATACCTATAATCTCTTTTCTGTGAATAACAATATTGTTTCCTAAATGAAGATACATTTTTATCTCCTATTTCTTTTCGTCAAGCTTCATTACTTTTGATGCGTCGATAGCGTCCATAGCACACCCGTTTATCCTTATCATTTTCTTTAAGTTATCGATAAATTCAACAACCTCACCGCGCTGGATAGCATAAAGGTTTCCTATTCTTGCATCAAGCGCTACAATAGGGTCACAACAGGTGAGCATAACCTGCATATCATCTATTTCATTCATAACATAAATCTGGCGTCTTTTATCTATTTCAGATAAAGCGTCGTCAAAAAGAATTATAGGCGCTTCGCCCGTAAGTCTTCTGAGTATTTCAGCCTGAGCGAGTTTAAGTGAAAGTGCAACCGACCTCTGCTGTCCCTGTGAGCCGTATTCACGAAGATTAAGGTCGTTTACAAAAATGATGATATCATCTCTGTGAATTCCTAAATTTGTAAATCCCATTCTGATATCTTCATCACGCATAGAAAGAAGTTTTTCTTTATATTTTTCTTTAAGACTTTCTATATCGGGATTTTTTAAATCTTCAAAAACCGTTGACTGATATTTGAGTGAAAGATATTCGTGTCCTCTCGACATATCAAAGAAAACTCTCTTTGTGCATTCTCTTAAAATATTTGAATATTCCTCACGCATTACAGAGATCTTCGTTCCGTGAAGAGCCAGTTGTTCATCATAGATATCAAGAAGAGAAACATCGCCTCTTCCCATCTGGATTTCTTTTAAAAGAGTATTTCTCTGTGAAAGAATATCATTGTATTTTGTCAAATGCATTATATAAACGGGTTTTAACTGTGAAACACATATATCAATGAATGTTCTTCTGTTTTCGGGACCGCCTTTAGAAAGTTCAAGGTCATCGGGAGTAAAGATTATGCACCTTAAATTTCCGAAAAGCTGTGAAAGAGATTTTTTCTTTACACCGTTCAAATAAACCTTTTTATCTCTTGAATTATTCTTTTCAACGATATATGTTATCTTGTTTTCTCTTTCTCTTGTTTCATAGGTTATCTCAACAAAAGCTCTGTCTTTTTCAAAATCAACGATATCCTTATCCTTGAGATTTCTGAAACTTCTGCAACCCGTTGCAAGCCATACAGCTTCAATGATATTTGTTTTTCCGTTTGCATTTTCACCGACAATTATGTTTACTGTCGGAGTAACTTCCATATCAATCTCAAGATTTTTAAAGCCGTCAATCTTAAGATGTGTTATTCTCATAAGCTATGCGTTGTAAACGGTGATTTCATAATCTTCAACCGTTACAACATCACCCTCCCTTATCTTTTTTCCGCGCATTGTACATACTTCGCCGTTTACCTTTACTCTTCCTTCAAGAATAATTTCCTTTGCAATACCGCCTGTTTCAACAAGGTTTGCAAATTTAAGTAAACTGTCAAGCTTTATGAATTCTGTTCTGATTTCAAGTTTTATTTTTTCCATTTATAAAAAACCTCTTTTAGTCTTTAAGTCTTACGGGAAGAACGAGGAATGTGAATTTATCGCCTTCTAAGGGTGAAATCTTCATCGCTGAAAGACCGCCTGTCATCGAGAATTTAACCTTATCTGATTCAGAAGCCTTTAAAGCGTCAAGGAAATATCTTCCGTTAAAGCCGATTTCGATTGAATTTCCTGAAAAATCAACTTCGATTTCGTCGTTTACCTTACCGATGATTGTTGAACATGAAATTTTCATTGTTCCGTTATCAAAGTTACAGCGAACGGGAGCTTTTGCCTTATCCGAAATAATAAGCATACATCTTTCAAGCGCACTGATAACTTCTCTTGTATTAACAATAAC
>CALGTU010000155.1 GCA_937901465.1 uncultured Clostridia bacterium
CTATAAGCGGTGCATTTGTAATCGAAGTTGACGGCAAGGCAAACGAAGGAGATAACGTAATCGGTATTACAACAGTTGACTATGCTATCGATTGTGGTTCTTATAAGGTTGATATGGAAAAATTCCAGAATCTCTGGGAAAACAAGCTTGAACCTATCTTCCCTGTCAACGCAAAAGCAAAGAGCGAAACAGCAAAAATTTATACATACACTCCCGAAAAGATTGTTGCTCCTTCAGTTAAGGTTGCAAAACCAAGAGTACTTATCCCTGTATTCCCCGGTACAAACTGTGAATATGATACAGCAAGAGTATTTGAAAGAGCAGGTGCTATTCCCGAAGTTGTTGTTATCAAAAACCTTACAACAGCAGGAATTACTGAATCAATCGAAAAAATTGCAAACAGCATAAAGAATTCTCAGATTGTAATGCTCCCTGGTGGATTCAGCGGTGGTGACGAACCTGACGGAAGCGGAAAGTTCATTACTGCATTTTTCCGCAATCCTCGTGTCAGCGAAGCGGTTATGGATCTTCTTGATAACAGAGATGGTCTTATGCTCGGTATCTGTAACGGATTCCAGGCGCTTATCAAGTTAGGACTTGTTCCTTACGGCAAGATTGTTGATATGAAGGACGATTCACCTACTCTTACATTCAACACAATTGGTCGTCATCAGTCTATGATGGTTCATACAAGAATAGCATCTAACAAGTCTCCATGGCTTATGAATACAGAAGTCGGAGATATGCATACAATCGCTATTTCACACGGTGAAGGAAGATTTGTTGCAACACCTGAACAGCTTAAGGTTATGGCTGAAAATGGCCAGATCGCTACTCAGTATGTAACTCTTGACGGCGAACCTACAATGGATATCAGATTCAATCCTAATGGTTCTATTGATGCTATTGAAGGTATCACATCACCTGATGGACGAGTTCTCGGTAAGATGGGACACTCAGAAAGAATCGGAACAGAAATCTGCAAGAATGTTCCCGGCGAAAAAGACCAGAAAATCTTTGAAAGCGGAGTTAAATACTTCGGATAATAAAACAAAAAGACCGTACAGAAATCTGTACGGTCTTTTAGCTTGTATAATCTTCTATCAGTCTGTCGAGTTCTTCTTCACTATATGCAATAATTCCTTTGCAAAGCGCCTTTTTATCGTATTCGCCGAAACTATTTACAGAAACATCAAAAACATCTATCGGATTTTCGTCATCATAGTAAAAAGACGCTATTTTTCCGTTATATTCTTTGAGTATATAATATCTTTCTTCTGTTACTAATGTTTCGGCATTTATAACCTCGCTTTCTACTTCACTGTTGCCTATCATAACAGATATTGTCATGCTTACAAGTGAAAGAAGTGCTACTGATCCAAGAGTTAAAAGAGCCATTTTTTCTTTGATAATTTTGTTCACCCTCTTGTTTTGATAATTTATTTGGTAGATTATATTAGTATTCTTGACCAAAGAAACCTGATTATTCCTTACAATTTCTATATTTATTGTATTTTATTTTGAGAGAAAATGTGATATAATAAATTTAGTTGTATTCAAATTATAAAATTAATTTAAAATATATGAAATTTTCAGGAGGAATTATGAGAAGTTCAAGTGACATCAAAATCAGAAAAAGAAGAAAAAAGAGTAACCCTATTTTAAAAACACTTGCGGTTATCGGAACAACATTCCTTTCTCTTTTTCTTATAGTTGTAATTACGCTTTGTATCGTTGCTACAGCACTTACCGTTTATGTAATCAAATTTATGGAAAACTCTGAAAGTGTTGATATCGACCTTTATAACCTTGATGTAATGACAACTTCGTTTATATATGCTGAAGATCCTGTTACTGGTGAACAGATTGAAATTCACCGCATGAGTCAGGATGCAAACAGAATTCTTGTATCTCTTGATGAAGTTCCTCAGCATGTAAGAGATGCTTTCATCTCAACAGAAGACGAACGTTTCTATGAACACGAAGGTGTTGACTTTAAGCGAACATTCCTTGCTTTCGCAAACTATTTCCTTCATTTCTGGGATGAAAAACAAGGTGGTTCTACAATAACTCAGCAGCTTGTAAAAAATATTACAGGAGACGATAAGCAGGATCCCGCGAGAAAGATGCGTGAAATCTTCAGAGCGATGAACCTTGAAAGAGAATATCCTAAGACGTTATTCTTGAAGCATACCTCAATTATATCGGTTTTGGTGGAAACACCTATGGTATCCAGGCTGCAGCTAATAAGTATTTTAATAAAGACGTTTCTGAACTTACTGTAGCAGAAGCAGCCTGTCTTGCGGCTATACCAAAAAGTACAGTTGAATTCAATCCTCTCATAAATCCTGAAAGTAACCAGAACAGAAGAAATCAGGTAGTTCTCCCTACTATGCTTGAAAACGGATTTATTTCATCCGAACAATATGAAGAAGCAGTTAATGCAACTCTTATTTTCGCAGGTCAGTCACTTGATGAAGAAACAGGCGAAATCGTTGAAGAAGATACTGTTATTCAGGACTATTTCGTTGATATGGTAATTTTCGATGTGGCAGAAGATTTCCAGAAGAAATATGGCATTGACACTCAGGAAGAAGCAATAAAAATCATTTCAAATGGTGGTTACAGGATTTATTCAACTGTTGACCTTGATATCCAGAGAGAAATGGAAACTAAATATCTTGATAATGCTACATTCTCGAACTCTGAAGAAGCACTTGCAAATCCCCCACAGTCAGCTGCTATCATAATGGATTATAACGGACATATAAAGGGTGTTGTTGGTGGTATAGGAAGAAAGCCTAATCCTATGTGTTATAACAGAGCTACAATGGCTAAACGTTCTATTGGTTCGACTGTAAAGCCTATTTCTTCATATGGATATGCTCTTTATTCAGACTATATCAACTGGTCTACAGTTTTCTTTGATGAACCTATTGAAGTTGTTGAAGACTGGAATACTATGAAAAAAATGAAATGGCCTAAAAACTATTCAAATAAATGGACAGGTCAGAAATATTTCACATATGATGCGCTTCAACGTTCACTCAACACAATTCCCGCTCAGTTAGTTGATCATCATACACCTAAAACGGTTTTTGACTTTATGCAGAACAATATGCAGATTACATCTCTTGTTGCTGCCGATGCAGACTATTCTGCTATGACTGTTGGTGGTCTTACTGATGGTATTACCCTTCTTGAACTTACATCTGCTTATCAAGCTTTCGGAAACGAAGGAAAGATATATAAGCCCATTTCATACTATAAGGTTCTCGATTCAAACGGAAACATTGTTCTTGATAATACCGATAACACATATATTCAGGCTATAGATCCCGATACAGCTTATGTAATGAACAAACTTCTCCAGACTGTAGTTTATGGTCCTGCCGGTACCGGTGTTGCCGCTAAGGTTGAAAATGTTACTATTGCTGCAAAGACAGGTACATCTCAGGAATGGGTTGACCTTGCTTTCGTTGGTGTTACTCCTACTTATGTTTCAGCTATATGGTATGGCTATGATGAAGCATATAAATATGACGAAGAAACTGGAAAATATGTTCCTAACTCATGTAAGGATATCTATTATTCATCAGCTGTTGTATGGAAAAATGTCTTCGGAAATATAATGGCTGAAAAGGATTCGGGGACAGCTTTCCCAGAAAACCCCAATATCATTAAAATGGAATACTGTATGCATACAGGGCTCATAGCAGGACCTTCCTGTACTACAAGGGCTGAAGGATATTATAAACCTACAAATATCCCCGGTTTCTGCAATGGTCAGCATAACGGAACAATTTATAATCTTCCTGGTGGAGAAACTGTAAGAGTTCTTCCTGAAGAAGAAAAAAAAGAAACAACTCCAGGAACTGCTACTACTATTGACTTAAACTCACTTCCCCAGTAATCAAGGAGACTTATGGACAGAATTAAATTTGCTTGCCCTTGTCATTTCGGGCTTGAAAGCGTTTTGAAATTTGAAATAGGAAAAATAGGCGGAGAAGATATAGTCGTTTCTGACGGAAAAGTATCATTCTATGGTGATTTTTCCACTCTCGCAAAAGCGAATATTTCACTTGCTACCGCTGAAAGAGTTCTTATTGTGCTTGCTGAATTTCACGCTGAATCTTTCGAAGAATTATTTCAGGGAGTGAAAAAAATCCCACTTGAAAGGTACATTGGAAAGTATGATGCTTTCCCTGTTAAGAGTGGTCATGCACTTAATTCCGCTTTACACAGTATTCCTGATTGTCAGTCTATCATAAAAAAGGCCGCTGTTGAAAGACTTAAAGAAAAATATCATAACAGCTGGTTTGAAGAAACAGGAGCTATTTTCCCTATCCAGTTTTCAATCATAAAAGATGAAGTTGTTATTTATCTCGATACAACAGGAACAGGTCTTCATAAAAGAGGTTACAGAAGAAATTCAAATGACGCTCCTATAAAAGAAACACTTGCTGCAGGGATTATAGACCTTGCAAGAGTAAGAGGAGATTCTGTTGTATGCGATCCATTCTGCGGGAGTGGAACTCTTTTAATAGAATCTGCATATAAGGCATTATCAGTAGCACCTGGACTCAAAAGAAAGTTTCTTGCAGAAAAATGGGACTGTATCCCCTCTTCATTCTGGAAAGATGCAAGAAACGATGCCATTTCGCTTGTAAGACACGATACTGCCTTTAAGGCTTATGGCTTTGATATTGATGAAAACGCAGTAACTCTTACTAATAACAATGCGAACAAAGCAGGTATCTCAAAGAGAATTTCTGCAACAAAAGCCGATATAAAGAACTATAAAAATCAAAAAGGAACAATAACTATCTGCAACCCACCTTATGGCGAAAGAATGCTTGATATTAAAGAGGCTGAAAAACTCTATCAGGTTATGGGGCAGGTTTTTGAAGGAAGCAAAGATGCTCCCTGCTATATAATTTCTCCTCATGAGGATTTTGAAAAATTCTTCGGCAGAAAAGCAGATAAGAGAAGAAAACTTTATAACGGAATGCTGAAATGTCAGTTGTTTATGTATTATAAGTAAAAAATGAACAAGTCTGTTAAAAAACAGGCTTGTTCATTTTTTATTTGATATGTTATGTAAAATCAATTCCATCTATTGTGTTCTATCATTTCCATAAGAAGATAATAGTTATCGTCTTTTTTTACATAATGAGGATTGTCATCATATGTGCGCAATTCTTCCCTTAAAACCAATTCATTATCATGAGTTATGCCATTATCTATAATAACTTGAATAAATTCCAATTCATCATCGGTAACAACGCTATCGTTATATAAAATTCCCCAGACAGCCATACCAAAAGGATTGGAGTAAAGATCCACTTTATTCCTGAATTTATATGATGTGTCAGCACCGTTTTCAAAAAGGAGAGTTATAATCTCAATATCATCTCTTGTGAAATCACGCTTTCTCATATTTTTAAGATATTCTTCCATACTGGTTTCGACATGAGCCATACGCTCATATCTCTCTGGATTATCTATAACAGCGCCGTGTTCAATCGCTGTTCTTACGAGTTTTGCATTGCCGTTTTCGAGTCCAACATCAAGTATGCTCATTCTGTTGTTGTCATGAAAATAAACGAGGTTCGGGTTTTTATCAAGGAGTTTCTCAATCTCTGCTATCGCTTCATCTGAGCCGTCATAAGCGAGGTCAATTATTCCGAATGCGGTCTTATTCGAAGCATATCTTATTCCTCCGTTAGGAAGATGAATCGGTGCAAATGTAGAATTAAATTTAAGATAACCCGTAAATAATACAATAGGAGTTATGCTAATTATACTCAAAGTAAGAAACACATTACCTGTTGTCTTAATTTTTCTGTTATCTTTTACCTTACCAACTATCTTTAGAACAATAGCCGTTATATCAAATGCTATCGCCACTACAATAAGTACTACAAATATAATAAAAAAAATTACAAGAAGAAACATTCCCGCAAAAGCCATATTGTTCACCTCCGAAAAAATCTGCTTATATTGTAGCATAAATCTAAAAAGAACATATCAAAAATAAGTTCCGATATTCTTTATATCGGAACTTTCTGGCTGGGATAGGTGGATTCGAACCACCGGAATGACGGAGTCAAAGTCCGCTGCCTTACCGCTTGGCTATACCCCAATATATTCCCTGCTATAAAGCAGGGATTTTATTTTATAAGTTTTTATATTTATCTGAAATATTCTCGTTATGAATATCCGCAGCTTCAATATCGCTTGCTACTACATACCATTTGCCTTCATATTTTGCAAGTGATACAGAGATCTGGCTCTTTTCTGATTTATACGAATCATACAAAGTTATATCAACATCCATAAGAATACCTTCTGCGATGATTTCATAAAATGTCTTCAGCATATCAGAATAATCATATCTTGTTTTAACTTTATACTTAAGTTTAACCCCATCTTCATATCCGTTTTCAAGATGACCATAAACATAATCCATGTAAAATTTCTTAAAATCATCATCATCTTTATAGTCTTCAAATTTTTCAAGATAAGGAGGATAAACTACTTCAGAAAGAGCATCGTAATCCATATTCTGAACGGCAGAAAAATACTTATCAACGGCAGATTTCTGTGCTCTGTAATCGGCTGTTATATAAAGAATACCCACAAGAAGAATTATAGCAAAGAAACAAAGGCATATTCCGAAAACCTTTAAAACGTTAAGTTTTTCACGCTTCTTTTCTAATTTTATCTTCTTTTTTTCTTCCATTCTTTTAGCTTTTGTAGCATTTCTGTCTTTTTTTGACATATCAGTTTACCTTACTTTGCGTTTGCTTTTCCAAGGAATGCTGCACCGATAAGACCTGCGTCGTTGCCAAGCTTTGCGATAACAATTTCTGTATTTTTCTTGGAATTCTTTGAATATACTTCTTGCTTAACAAGTTCTTTAAGAGGAACTATGAGAGGATCTCCTTCATTGCAAACTCCTCCTCCGAGGCAAAGAATGTCAGGTTGGAAAGTATTTATGATGTTTGTAACGCCAGCAGCAAGATGCTTTATGTATTTATCAACAACCTTCTTTGCAGAAGCGTCGCCTTTACGCATCGCATTAAAAGCAAGTCTTCCTGAAACGTGTCCGTCTTCTTCAGACATAGGCCACATAATCGAATCCTTGTCTTCTTCCATAGCTTCTTTTGTCATACGGATAAGACCTGATGCTGATGAATACGCTTCAAAGCAACCTTTTCTTCCGCAAGAGCACTGTGCTCCGTCAACAACGATAACTTCATGTCCGAGTTCTGCGCCTGCAAAATTAGAACCTGAATATATTTTTCCATCAATAATAATTCCACCGCCTACACCTGTTCCGAGTGTAACAGCAACAGCGTTATTAGCGCCTTTCGCAGCACCTGCAACAAATTCACCATAAGCAGCAGCGTTAGCATCGTTATCAACAAAAACAGGTTTTCCAAGTTTTTCAGAGAGATAATCAGCCATAGGAACATCATGGAAATCAAGATTGCATGAATATTCAACAATACCTGTTGAACTGTTTGCAATACCGGGTGTACCTACGCCAACCCATTCGATATCATTCATTGTAAGACCCGCCTGTTCAACAGCCATAAGTGATACTTTAGCCATATCATCCATGATTTCTGCAGAAGGTCTGGGACAATTTGTCTTTACGCTTGTTTTTGCAACAATTTCAAAATTTTCATTTACAACCCCTGCTTTTATATTTGTTCCGCCAAGGTCTATTCCGATATAGTATTTCAAATGAAATCCCTCCTAAAATAATTGACTTCAATAATTTTACCATATAAAAGGTATAAAGTCAATAATTATGTATCAATTCTTATCATTTCAGTTATCTGTTTGTTGCGATAAACAAGGTCTTCTCTTGATGTAAATCCTTTCTTTTCCCAGAATGCATTTCCTGTTTCATTCTTTTCAAAAACAACAAGAGCAACCTTGGTTATTCCTATATCTTCAAATGCTTTCATGGCTTTGTCAACCAATTTTGTTCCTATCCCCGTATTTCTTTCGGTTGGTCTTACGGCTGTATGATAAATATATCCACGTCTCCCATCGTTTCCGGCTAAAATGACACCAATAACTTCATTATTGTCTGTAGCAATAAAACAGGTTTCAGGATTTCTTTCGAGAAATTTGTTTATTCCATTTTCTGAATCATCTATATCATTAAGTCCCATACCTTTACAAGAAAGCCAGAGGTCGTAAACTGATTTATAATCTGAAATCTGCATTTTTCTTATTTCCATAAAGTTTACCTTAAACCTTTCTTATCGGATGTCTGATAACTGTTTTCCATTTTTCAGGCTCCACCTTTCTTGCATCGGAAAGATATATTTCATGATGAAGACGAGATTCTGAAAAATCATTTGTATATCCATTTTCTTCAAGAAATTTATCCATTATACCAACCGTTTCAGGTTCATTATCAAAAGATCCCATATGCATAATCTGAACACAAAATCCTTCATCGATAGTTAAAAATTCTGCTGATGAACAATTGAGTTTTTTCTTCTTAGTTGCTGTTTTTCTTGGTTTTACAACTTCCACTTCTTCCTCGTCTTCATCATACTCTTCATATTCGGAATACCAGTTAAAAGCACGTGCCCACAGAGCATGAGCAACTTCCTCGTACCAGGCGAGCGCAACTTCATTACGTTCTTCCTCAGAGTCGAACAAACCCTCATAATCTTCCTCAATGAGCATCAGACCATACTTCTTCTTGAAGAATTTTGAAGCCTCCGTTAAAACAGCACTCTTAGACTTCTTAGACTTGGACTTAACTACCAAATTCTTAGAAGGAAGAACACTCTCATTCAATCTTCCGCTAACTTTCTTAATTTGAACTTTATACTTAAACATAATTTCTTTTATTTAGTTTTAGAATTCAATGTTTAGGTCAGGGAAATTATCTTCAAACTCACGGCGAGCATCCTTAGCCTTTTTCATTGAGCGGTGATTGAACCTTGAACTATCAGGGCGAACTCTGCCAACACTTTGCTGGTCATCCCAAGGTTCAGCAGGAACAGCCCCACG
>CALGTU010000156.1 GCA_937901465.1 uncultured Clostridia bacterium
TTCCTGTATATACTACGCAGTTTTTGGGGTAATTATGCGGAAGGTAATTGCTGTCGGATTTATGGTCGAAAGCAAATTCCAAAATCTTCATTCCGGGATAGCCTGAAGATTTAAGCATCTTTTCAACTTCGGGAGTTAAAAAACCAAGGTCTTCTGCTATAATTCCTGTTTTTCTGAAGTTCTGCTTTACTGCCTTTATGAACTTCATATCGGGGCCTTTTACCCATTCGCCTATTCTTGCGTTTTCGTTTCCGTAAGGGATTGAATAATAGCTTTCAAATCCGCGGAAATGGTCTATTCTGATAACATCAAAAAGCTTTGATGTTGCTTTTATTCTTTCCATCCACCAGGAGAAATCCTGTTCTTCCAAAACGTCCCAACGATAAAGGGGATTTCCCCATAACTGACCGTCTTCTGAAAAACAATCGGGCGGGCAACCTGCTACATTTGTAGGTAAAAGCGATTTATCAAACTGGAATATTTCGGGGTTTGCCCATGTATCAGCGCTGTCTGATGCTACATAAATAGGAATATCACCTATGAGTTTAACACCGTTCTTTTTGGCATAGGATTTCATTTCATTCCACTGTTTAAAGAAGAGGAACTGAATATATCCCCAGAAATCTATCTCTTCGGATAAAAGTTCACGGTATTTTTTTATTGCGTTTTTCTTGCGGAATTTTATATCGTCGTCCCATTCCTGCCATGCTTTTAAATCGAAATGGTTTTTAACCGCCATATAAAAAGCATAGTCTTCTATCTTAGGATTTTCTTTTATGAAATCAAGGTAAAGCGATTTATCTCTTTCAAAGCCGTTTTTAAAGGCTTTTTTAAGCACCTTAAATCTTTCGTTGAAGATTTTTTCATAGTCAACCTTTTCATCGTTATCGCCGAAATCGATATTTTCATAATCGCTCTTTTCCAGAAGATTATCTTCTGCTAAAAGGTCAAAATCGATGAAATAAGGATTCCCTGCGAATGACGAGAATGACTGATATGGAGAATCGCCGTAGCTTGTTGGTCCTATCGGGAGAAGCTGCCAGTATTTCTGACCTGAATTTTTAAGAAAATCGATAAATTCATAAGCCGCCTTACCCATTGTTCCTATTCCGTAATCGGAAGGAAGTGAGAAAATCGGCATAAGTATTCCGCTTGCACGCATAATAAAATTAAGCCTTTCTTATTGTCTGTATAAGGACTGTGAGCCCTGCCCACGCGAGATTATAAAGAAGAACAACTGTGGGACTCAGTTCGGGGAATGATGATAAAACGGCAAATACAAGTGCCATTAAAAGCCCTAAAATTCCCGATGCGGCCTGAATTATAAGACCGATATTAGCTGTTTTTCTGATACGCTTTGTTCCTATGATAAGAGATGCGAATGACGCAAATCTTCCATTACATACAAGTGATGATGACTGTTTAGGAACATAGCTTGTTGTTTCTTCAAATTCATTATGAAGTCTGAAAGGAAGAAGTTTGAACATATCGGGTGAAACACCGAAAAGTTCAGAAAGTTTATTTATGCTGATTATTGAATCAACCGTTCTGAGCATTACGCTTACTTCGTTCTTTTCAAATTCGTTAAGGCAGTATTCAACTTCGGGATTTGCCTTTATATCAATAATAAACATCGCTGAAAGTTCACCCGAGATTGAAAGATAAACGGCTGATCTTCCGTTTTCTGTATACTCTCTTTCTCTTGCTGCTGTTGGCATACCCTCAATACTATGGTTTATCATAAGTTCTCTGCTGCCGAGAAGAACACGCTTGTTGTTTATCCAGCCGCAAAGACCCATAGAGTCTTCATAGATATAGCTTTCAACGGGATTGAGCATTTCTGTCTTTCCTACGATTATATCATAGAACATATGCTTTAAGATACTTCCCGAATGACTTGTAAGACTAGCCGCCTGAACGATAGCTTCGTCTACCTGTGTTCCTGAAAATACCTTTATAGATGAAAGTGTTACTGTTCCTTCGGGGAAAAGCTGTGAAACATCTAAAAGAACAGAGTTTGTATCGCCGAAGTCTTCAACGCTCTGATAAGAAAGCATTGCTGATGAAGATTCAAGATATTTTGATGCGCCCTTTAAAAGCGGAAGGTTTACTGTGAAGATTGTTGCAAAGCAAGAACAGAGTGATAATGTTCCCGCAAATACTGAAAATGCAATAAATATTCCGCCCATACCTTCAACCGAACGATTGAAGATAAGCGAAAGGATTGCCGCGAGAAGTGCACCGCCACAAGCAGCGGGAGCAGCTATTTTACAGAAATTATCCGAAACATCGGGAGCATAAGAATTCTTTAAGAAGTCGTTGACGAATTCTGTCTTTTTCATAGCAGAAAGAACAGGGAAATCGCTTAAAGCTCCTCTTGTGAACTTTGATGCTGTATCTTCATTATCAACTGTGAAAACAGCGTAATGTTCACTGTCGCCTGCGATATAGCGGAAGTTCTTTTCTGTTCTCCATACAGAGAAGAGTTTGCCTAAGGTATTGAAAAGAAGTGAGAATATCGCAACTGAGATATACACATTTACATAACCCTGTGCAACTATTCCTGTATTAGCAAGTGCTACCATAGCTGAAACGAGTGTTCCTACTATTGCAACGGCACTTAAAGTATCGGTGTCTGCCTGAAGTTTGAAAAGCTTTTTGAATCCGCAGGAAATTACGGAATAGCAGACAAATGCCGAAAGAAGTCCTAAAATAATATTGATGAAAAGATATGTTGTAGGCTGTGCACCCTTGCTTAAAAGTTCGATAACGGGAAGATCAAAATCATTTGCGAGTGAAATAAGTCCGCTGGAGAGTGCCGCAACAACGAGGAATATAAATCTTACCGCAAGAGAATTCTTGAACTGAATGATATCGTTATGAACAGATGGTGCATCCTCAATGGATTCGAAATCTGTTATTTCTCTTTTATCATCAGCAATTTCTACAATATCATCATCTTCTTCACCGATGAGGACAAAATCATTGACTTTCTTTCTTCTGCGTTCTTTGAGTTCACGCATTTTCTGCATTTCGCTTGCTGATTCGTCTATCGGGATAGGTTCTGTATTGGGAAGAATTTTATCTTCAAGTTTAAGGTCGATATCAGAAATGCTCTTTCTTGAAACGGGAGGAATAACGGCTGTATGCTGTCCCCTCTCCTTTTTGATACGGTTGAGATTTTCAACCATATTATCGCTTTCGACAGATTTCTGAGGTTCTAAGGGTTTTACTTCCTTATTATCAAAAGAAAGTTTTCCTGTCTGTTCTTTTTTCTGAGAAGGTTTCTTTTTCTTCTGTATATCCTCGGGTTCTGCTGAAATTATAGGACCTGTCATTTCGAGAGTTATCTCTTTAGGTCTTTTAGGTTTCTGGATTTTTATTTCTATAACGGGTTCTTTCTTTTTAGGTTCGCCCATCATTGAAGAATAAACATCAACATTGATATCATCGGGAGTAGGAAGTTCTGCTGTATACTCTCTGAGTTTTGAGCTTTCTCTTTCCTTTGCCGAAAGTTTTTTCTTTTCTTTTGTTTCTGTATGATGCTTTTCTTCTGTTTTAGCTGACTTTTCTGTCTTTTCAGACTTTACGGACTTTTCTTCCTTTACTGAAGTTTCTTCTTTTTCTTTTTTACCGAAAAAGCCTTTTATTGTATCAAAAATTCCGGGCTTATCGTCGTCATCTTCAACAACAGGACGAAATCCTGAATTACCACCGAAAAATTCTTTAAGGTCGCTGTCTATTCTTATAGAATTTTCTTTTTCGGATTTTGCAAAAGCATCAGAAAGATTTTCGTTTTTCGCTTTCTGTTCGCGTGGCTTTTTAGCAACAAATCCGCCGTCAAGTGCTTTGCTGAGTTCAGACTGTTCTTTGTTATCCGACTGCTGTTTTGTTATAGCAGGCTTTGAAGAATCGTAATCAATAGGATTTATTGTTCCGTAATCAAAAATCGATTTTTTGTTATCGTTTACAATTTCAGGTTCGGGAGTTTTAACTTCTTCTGAAACAACAGGCTTTTCAATTTCGGCAGGTTTTTCTGCCTTAACAGGCTTTTCCGCCTTAACGGTTTTTTCTGCCTTGACGGGTTTTTCTGCCTTGACGGGTTTTTCCGCCTTAACGGGCTTTTCTGCCTTGACGGGCTTTTCTGCCTTGACGGGTTTTTCCGCCTTGACGGGTTTTTCTGCCTTAACGGGTTTTTCTTCTTTTATTACAGGCTTTTCCTTCGGAGTTACAGCCTTAACCATTTCGGGTTCTGTTTTACGGGGAGGAACTTTATCAAGATTTCTGCCCGCAAGAATGCTATCGAGGTCAAAAGGTTCATCAGACTTTGCTACCTCTCGTCTTGGGTGTTCATTAAGGATGTCATCAAGTGAAAACTGCTTGTCAGCCATTCTTCTTCCTCCTAAAATTTATCGTAATAGGGACTATTCTGAAATTATCCTCTTTGTCTTACAACTTCATAGATAAATATACCTGCTGCAACAGATGCATTGAGCGAGGTTACTTTGCCTTTCATCTTAAGGCTTAAAAGATAATCGCATTTTTCTCTTACAAGTCGGCTCATTCCTTTTCCCTCTGAGCCTATAACGAGTGCTACTGCGCCTTTCATATCAACCGTTGAATAATCTTCGCCTGCAGCGTCGGTTCCGTAAACCCAGACGCCGTTTTCTTTGAGATAATCAATTGTTGATGCGATATTCGGAACTCTTGCAACGGGAACCCAACTTGCTGCACCCGCTGAAGTTTTATTTACTGTAAAATTAAGGGTTGCACTATGTCTTTTAGGGATAATAACTCCGTCAGCACCGCCCGCTTCGCATGTTCTTATAATAGCACCGAGGTTATGGGGGTCTTCGATATCATCACAGATGATGATGAACGGTGATGTTCCCTTTTCTTTTGAAATATTAAGAATATCATCAACCGAAACATATTCGGCAACACCGCCTATTGCGACAACGCCCTGGTGAGCCCCGCCTTCTGACATCTGAGAAAGTTTTTTGTCATCAACATTCTTGACAACAATTCCCTGCTCCTTAGCCATTTTACAGATGAGGCCGATACTTCCGCCGCCATCTTTGGAAACATAGATGGTGTCTATATTCTTTTTTGCTTTTAAAGCCTCGATTACGGGGTTTCTTCCGATTATGAGACTCTTTTCTTCTTTGAAATTATCGTTATAATAAGCCATAATAAATTCCTTTTAAAAACATTTTAACACATATATAGACATTATAACATTTTTACAAAAGAAAAACAAGATTTTTCGCTAATTTTTTAGAGAAAAATCTTGTCTGTAATTTAAAATATAACAACAGTTAAAATCAACGTTATAACCGCAACAAAAACAGATGAAATTATTACCGCCCATCTTATGCGCCTTCGTCTGTCATTTTCATCGAGTTCTGACAGATATTTTCTTGCGGCTATCCGAAGAGTTTCGGGTTTATCGCCCGATTTTTCGGGTTTTACGAACAAAATCGCTTTTTCAAAATACTCTCCGTCGGGATTATTTATCTCGATAACCCGCCTGTTTACGCCCTTTATCACGATTTTTCACCACTCTCTTCCTGTCAATTTCCGATATGGATATTTTAGCCACAAAGAATGGCATTTATACAAAAAGTAGTCGCGGCTTTACAAAAAATCGTGTGAAAATGTTGAAAACTATGTTGAAAAAGGGTTGGTTTGAATGTTGAAAACTTTGATTTTCTTAAAATTTCAGTTGAAAACTCTGTTGAAAGTGTGGAAACTTGCGTAACAACGCAACCGATTTTCGTTTATGAAAGTGTCGTGTTTCAACATTACATTCTGTAAAAATACTAAAAACTAAGGTTACATTACGGTT
This sequence comes from uncultured Clostridia bacterium, assembly GCA_937901465.1. Classification (GTDB taxonomy): domain Bacteria; phylum Bacillota; class Clostridia; order Oscillospirales; family Ruminococcaceae; genus RGIG4131. The sequence goes on from CALGTU010000156.1 coordinate 5,849, forward strand.
ACATTTCTTCTCTTGATGTAAGAAATTTTATCGCCCTTTCAATACTGTCACGAGATGTTCCCCAATCGGCATCTGCACCTGTGTTTCTGTAGTCATACATACTGCAATAATGCGAAACATCGTCATAAAGCACCTTTGCATATTCTCCTGCGAGTTTTTTGATATCAGAAAGAAAGAGTTCGAGTTCTTCTTTTTTAAGATAATTAGGTGCTTGTTCCATAAGCATATCGTAATGCGGAAGACAGATATATTTCTGTTCACGAAGTTGTTTCTGGAAAGAAGAATCTCTGTAACATTCGAAGAAAGTCTTCAAAAGACGTTCCATTCCCCAATCAACTTTACTGCATACAAAGCAGGAAGTATTTACTTCGGAAAGTTTTTTCTTCTTTGCATTTTTAGGCTCAAAAAGTTTTTTGCCCGAAAAGATTTCTTCGTTAAGTGTCTGAAGATGAGTCTGAAGCATAAGCGCTAAAGAAAGGCGGTTTTTACAAGCTTTCATCATAGCAAAATGTTCGGAACAAAATCCTAATTTATTTGTTTCGATTCTTACATCAGGTTCCATCATAGCGGCACCCATTATGTATTCTACCGTTCTCTGTTCAAGCATATCCCTCATTGTGCAGATAGGACAGCCGCAGCTTTCCTCCATAATTTCGCTTATAGGGATTGTAAGGATACTTTCACGCATTTTTTATACTTCCTTTCGGTTTATTTTTTTACACATTCATCATAGAACTTAAGCATTTCTTCCATAAGTTCGCTATCGAGTTCGTCGCCCTTATGCATATCGAAATTCGTTTCGATATATTCAGCTCTCATTTCGGGGGTTAAATTTTCAGAACCGCCTATGCTTTCGAGCCATTCATCGCCTTTTTTATTATATTCTTCTCTGTAAGCGAGAGCTTCGTCTGAACAAAGAATAAGATTATGTCCCTTATCTTCACAGCGGATAAAGGTAAATCTTTCGTTATCCTTGAACTTTTCATAGTAGCGGTCGTAGCTTATTTCTATAGGAACGACTTCGTCATCTGCGCTATGTATAACCATAACGGGAGCATCTGTTAAAGTAAGACTCTGAAGTCCGCTCATATAAGCATATTCATTGAAAGTTTTTTCTTCGTGTTTTTTTAAATAAGGAAGAACAAAATCAATAGCATCACCCGCTATATTTCTTCCCTCCGATTCTAACATATCAAGCGACTGATTAAAGCCCGAAACAGATATTATCCCCTTGACTTCGGGATAAACTGCAGGCACCGAACAAACCGAATATCCGCCCCAGCTGTGTCCCCATAAAAGAATGGGATAACCACTGAAATTATCGATATAGTCAAGAGCATATTCAAGGTCGATAACTCCCTGAGGGAGACCGCCGACAGCATCTCCTTCGCTCTCATCGTTGCCCGTTGCATCGTAAGCAAAAACAAGGTAACCGTTTTTTGCAAAATAATCGATAACATCCATATAATTGCGGTGTCCGCCGCCACCGAAACCGTGCGCCATAACGATAATACCCTTTGTTTTTGTTCTTTCTCTTGAATAAAGATAAGCTGTTATTACTTGGCCTTTATCGGAATAGAAACGATGTTTTTCGGCTGAAAGTCCCTCAAAATCAGAAAGTTCCCAGGTAGTAGGTTCATAACTTGTATAACGGACACCAAAATATTCGTTATAGACAGACATAGCGATTGTTTTCGGAAGAACAAGCGCTACTATAATCAACAGAACAAGTATCACCGAAACAACGATAATCGTTATTTTCAGCGGTTTTTTCATTTTTTTCGTTTTTTCCATACAAATTTCTCCTTTGTTTGACTTGAATTCAACTCCCGTGTATAATGTATAAAAAGGAGTTGTTTTTATGAAATACACCGTAAATGGTAATGATATAAAATTTTCCTGCGCTGATTTTGACCTCGCCGAAACTCTTGACTGCGGTCAGGCTTTTCGTTGGAAAAAAGAAGGCAACGGATTCAAAGGATTTGCACTCGACAAACCGCTTTATATAGAACAAAACGGAAACGAATTCACTTTGAAAAATATTTCGGAAGATGAATTTATCTCTTTCTGGAAAGATTATTTCGACCTTGATACAGACTATTCGCATCTCAAAAAAATATACAGCGATGACAAAACACTCAAATCCGCTTGTGAATACGCGGGCGGGATAAGACTTCTTCGTCAGGACACCTGGGAAACGCTGATTTCGTTTATAATCTCACAGAACAACAACATTCCCAGAATAAAGGGAATAATTGAAAATATGTGTAAGATGTTCGGGGGATTTCCTGATGCAAAGACTCTTTCTTCCTGCACAGAAGAAGATATCGCCCCTTTAAGAACGGGATTCAGAGCAAAATATATTCTTGATGCCGCAAAAGCTGTAAGCGAAGGAAAAGTTAATCTTTCGGAACTAAAAACTCTTCCCATGGAAGATGCAAGAAAAAGTCTTATGTCGATAAAAGGAGTCGGCCCTAAGGTTGCGGAATGTGTTTTACTCTATGGTTGTTACAGAGTTGAAGCTTTTCCCGTTGATGTATGGATAAAAAGAGTTATGGCGGAGTATTATCCCGAAGGACTTCCCGAAAATATTTTATCAACAGCAGGAATAGCACAGCAATTTCTCTTCCATTATATGAGAACCAACAATACAAAATAGAATTTTTTTATAAAAATATACAAAAAGTAGTTAAGTTTTTACAGAAATTGCCGATATATATATTGAAAGGAAAATAAATCGTATACGAAATTAAAACCCTCAGACCAAAAGCCACAAACAAGGATGTTGACCGTTTTTAGCAAAGGGGGCGTGAATATGATATACAACACATATAATAACAATAATATAATCGAGCAATCAAACGCTATCTCTTCTGTTATCAGTTCTTCGCCCTATGCGAAATCGAAAAGACAGAGAAGAGAAGAAAAATCACACGGTAGCAAAAGTTTTGCCGAGATTCTTTCGAAAAAGGCCAATGAACAAAAACCTCACAACTTTGTGAGAGTCGAGTCGCCTTATGAATCTTCGTTAGGCAGAGCATAAAATACACAATAAAACCAAAGTTGTCGCCTTAAAGCAAGGCGACAATTTTGTTTTTTCTAGATATTTTCAAGTCTTAACATTTCGTTTATGCAATTAACTGCTTTTTCGGAAATTTCATCTGAAAGAATAATTTCTTTTCCGCCCGTACCCTTTACTGCATTAAGAACATCGTTTAAAGTTGTCGCTCTCATATCTACGCAAATAAGGTTTTTGCTTAAGGGATAGAATTTTTTATCGGGACATTCAAACTGTAAATGTTCGACAACTGAATTTTCTGTTCCGATTATGAATTCTTTTTTATCAGACTCTCTTGCAAAATCCATAATTCCCGCTGTTGAACCAACAAAATCTGCATGTTTTACAACGCAAGGCTTACATTCGGGATGAACGAGAAAAAGTGCATCAGGATGAAGTTCTTTCGCCTTTATCGCCTCTTCTTCGGTTATTGCCGAATGAACGGGACAACCGCCGTTTATAAGGGTAATACTCTTTTCGGGAATGTTTTCTTTTATGTAGTTTCCGAGGTTACAATCGGGGATGAAAAGGATATTATCGGTTTCGGCATTCTTACAGATTTTGAGTGCTGAGCCTGATGTTACCGCAATATCTGAAACCGCTTTGATTTCAGCAGTTGTATTTATATAAGAAACTACTGTAGGGTTATTGTTTTCAGCCTTGAACTTTAAGATTTCTTCGGCTGTAAACTGTTCTGCCATAGGGCAACCTGCTGTTTCATTTGCGAGAATAACCGTTTTTTCGGGAGAAAGCATTTTTACTGTTTCTGCCATAAAATGCACTCCGCACACTACTGCTATGGGGTTTTTGTCTTCTTTTGCCTTTTTGCTTAAAAAAAACGAATCCCCTACAACATCGGCAACTTCTATGATGTCGTGTGACTGATAGGTGTGTGCAAAAATGGTTACACCTTTTTCTTTTTTGAGTTTTATAATCTCTGACTGAATATCGGATATCATTAAAACAACCTGCTTTACTTTATATTATTCTTCTGTTTTTTCTTCTTCGGATTTTTCTGTTTCAACGGGAGTTTCTTCTTTTGTTTCTTCAGAAACAGATTCGGTTTCATCCGTTTCGGGCTCTGTCAAGGTTTCTATCTTATCGCTTCCCTGATAGAGTTTTACCGCGGTAGGAAGTTTTTTTCTTTTGAGCATATTATTTATGCCTTCTTTACTGAGTTCATAAATAACTGCGAAACAAGGAACACCAACGAGCATTCCGACGAATCCGAAAAGTCCCCCTCCGACAAGGATTGCAAACATTACCCAGAATGCAGGAAGACCTATAGAATCGCCGAGAATCTTGGGGCCTAAGATATTGCCGTCAAACTGCTGAAGAACGAGAACGAATATTGCGAATATAAGTGCCTGCTGAGGTGATTCAAAGAAAAGAAGTATTATGCTTGGTATCGCTCCGAAAATAGGTCCGAAGAAAGGAATCATATTTGTTACACCGATAATAACACTTATGAGAACCGAATAAGAAAGTCCCATAAACTGCATCCCGATAAAGCAAAGAAGCCCTATAATGAGAGAGTCAATAGCTTTTCCTACGATGAAACCTATAAATGTTTTATCAGCTCTTGCTGTTATTTCAAGCATTTTATCAGCTGTAGGCTTTTTGAGAATTGCGTATATTGTCTTTTTAATCTGACCTTTGAAGTTTTCTTTACCGCAAAGAAGATAAACCATTACAACGAAAGCGAGCAAGAAGTCTTTCGCCCAGAAGATAAGCGCTTTAAGAACACTTGTTGCACCTGTCGCAAGGCTTGAAAGTTGTGGCGAATAGTTTTTGATAATATCCTCAACGCCGACTTCGAGTTCGGCAAACGCTGTATGGAAATAATCATAAACCGAAGGGTATGTATCTTTGAGCACGTTTATCCATTCTTCAGCCTTTGCGATATAGTTATCGAATGAAAGAACGATGCTTATAAGGCTCTTTGAAACCTGTGGAATGATGCTTGCTATAAGTGTTGCTAAAATAGCGAGTATAAAGAGAGTTGTTAGTGTTGCCGAAATTCCTCTTGTGAGCTTGGGGTGTGGCTTTTTACGTTCGGTTACTTTTTTTACATATTTTTCTATTGTATTTAAAACCGGATTTGCAAGGTATGCAAAAACAGCACCCCATATTACAGGTCTGATTACTGTATATATTGAATCGAACACTTCGAGAAGACCCTTATATCTTGCAAATCCTACAACAATAAGAGCGCAAACGATGAATGTTCCTACTACATATTTTGAAATTGTGAGATATTTCTGATTAAGTTCCTTTTTCATTTTCTACCTCCCAAAAAGCAACTTTTCAACCACTTTAAACATAATGTAATTATACACCAAATTTATCATAAATGGAATACCTATTTTATCAAAATTAAAACTTTTAATTTGTCTTAATTTATGCTATAATAGAATGTATCATACCGACAACACAAAAAAGGAGCACAAAGAATGTCTTTAAATGGTTTCAAAGAACTCAAACAAAAAGCACTTTCGGCTTATTTCGGAAGAATGAATCCCGAACAGAAAAAAGCCGTTTTCACTATAAAAGGTCCTGTTCTTATTCTTGCGGGTGCGGGAAGCGGAAAAACAACCGTTCTTGTCAACAGAATAGCTAACATGGTTTATTTCGGCAACGCATATGACAGCGATTATGTTCCACAGAACATTTCAGATGAAGATCTGGAATTTCTTAAAAATTATAAAAAAGACGATGACGCAGAAAGATTACGCAACATAATCTGTAATCCCGATGAAATGATAAAGCCCTGGAATATCCTTGCGATTACTTTTACAAACAAGGCTGCGGGTGAACTCAAACAGCGTCTTTCTGATATGCTCGGCGATGCAGGAACAGGCATTACTGCCGCTACATTCCATTCGGCATGCGTAAGAATACTCAGAAGAGAAATCGAACAGTTGGGATATCCAAACGATTTCACCATATATGACAGCGATGATTCACAGAGAGTTATAAAAACATGTCTTTCTGAACTTGACATTTCAGATAAGATGTTTCCCCCGAAATCTGTTGCGGGAGTTATCAGTTCGGCAAAGGACAGAATGTTATCCCCTTCTGATTTTGAAGCGGAATACGGAAATGATTTCAGAATGTCGAAAATCGCTCTGGTTTATAACCTTTATCAGAAAAAGCTTATTTCGAGCGGTGCTCTTGATTTTGACGACATCATAAGACTTACTGTAGTTCTTTTTGAAAAATTTCCCGAAACTTTACGTCATTACAGAAACCTTTACAAATACATAATGGTTGACGAATATCAGGATACAAACCACGCACAATACAGACTTGTTAGTCTTCTTTCGGGAGAGCACAGAAATCTTTGTGTTGTTGGTGACGATGACCAGAGTATCTATAAATTCAGAGGTGCTACAATAGAAAATATCCTCGGTTTTGAAGATGAATTCGACGACTGCAGAACTATAAGACTTGAACAGAATTATCGTTCTACACAGTATATCCTTGATGCCGCAAACGGAGTTATCAAAAATAACAGAGGCAGAAAATCAAAAACCTTATGGACAGATGACAAGAGCGGAGATAAAGTCAGAGTCTGCAAGCTTCCCAATGAGAACGCAGAATCGAAATTTATAACCGATGAAATTTTAGAGGGAATCAAAAACGGAAAGAAATATTCAGACTTTGCTATTCTTTACAGAATGAATGCACAGTCGAACAGCGTTGAAAGAGCTTTTACTGCCGCAGGTATTCCTTATAAAGTCTATGGCGGAATGAGATTCTATGACCGCAAGGAAATAAAGGACATCATAGCATATCTTTCGGTTATCAACAATCCATATGATATGCTTCGTCTTAAAAGAATAATAAACGAACCGAAAAGAAGCATTGGTGACGCTACCGTTTCTGCAGTTGAACAGATTTTTACAGACACAGGAGAAAGTCCTGTAAATATTATGGCAAACGCTGACACATATCAGCCGACTGTAAAAAAAGCTTCGGTTTTAAAGCCTTTGGGTGTTATGTTCCTTGAACTAGCAAAATCCCAGAATGAGCTTTCTCTCGATGAACTTTTAGATGTTCTTCTTGAAGTTTCGGGATACGGAAAATATCTCACAACACTCGGCGACGAAGGAATTGCAAGAGCAGAAAATATCGACGAACTCAAAACAACTATGAAGCAATATTCGGAACAGGCTGAAAATCCTACACTTTCAGGTTTTCTGGAAGAAATCTCGCTTTATACCGATGTTGACAAGTTTGAAGAACAGACAGAAACTGTTACTCTTATGACAATGCATTCGGCTAAAGGACTTGAATTCCCCGTTGTTTTTGTTGTTGGTATGGAAGACGGAATTTTCCCGTCGATAAGAAGTATCGGTTCGGAAGAAGATATCGAAGAAGAACGCAGACTCGCTTATGTTGCGATAACAAGAGCAAAGAAAGACCTTTATCTTACATATTGTACGGAAAGAATGCTTTTTGGTCAGACAAACAGAAATATGATTTCAAGATTTTTGAAAGAAATCCCACCTGCTCTTACCGAAAATATCGATAAATCTCCGAAGGTTGTTTATTCAGCGGCAAACAAAAATCCTGTCGGTTTCGGAACAAAATCGGTTTCTTTACAGAGTCAGATTGCAAATTCGGCTAAAAAACCCGAAGTTAAATGCACTATTGACTTCGCTGTCGGTGACAGAGTTTCACACAAGGTTTTCGGAGAAGGTACTATCGTTTCTGTAAAGAAAATGTCTAACGATTCAATGCTTGAAGTAGCTTTTGACAATGTTGGCAGTAAAAAGCTTATGGCTAATTTTGCAAAAATAGAAAAAATATAACGGAGTTGAAAAAATGTTTGATTTTATAATAAACATCGACAGAACAATCCTTTATTGGATTCAGGATACTTTGCAATGTGCTTTCTGTGATAAATTCTTTGTTATCGCTACATATTTCGGCGAAAAGGGAATTTTCTGGTTGCTTTCGGCAATTCTTCTCATCGTTTTCCCGAAGACAAGAAAAATAGGCATAACAGCACTCGCTGCTATCGCCGTAAGTTTTATTTTAAGTCAGCTTGTTATTAAAAATATCGTTGGAAGAGTAAGACCTTTTGAATACTTTAACTGGGACCTTGCACTGATGCTTGTAGATATTCCGCATGATTCATCGTTCCCTTCATCGCATACATCGGTTTCTGTTGCGGCGGGACTCGCAATCTTCTTATGCGATAAAAAATTCGGAATACCCGCTGTTATAATCGCTGTTCTTGTTGCTTTTTCAAGACTTTATCTCTTTGTTCATTATCCCAGCGATGTTTTTGCGGGATTTATCCTCGGAACGATAGTTGCTGTTTCGGCATATTTTGTTGTAGGAAAAATACTTAAAAATATAGAAGACAAAAAGAAACTCAAAGAAACCACGACATAACAAAAAATCCACTCGTTTGAACGAGTGGATTTTTATTTTGCTATTAAAGTGTAACAACGATTTCGTTTGTTTCCATAAGTTCGCTTGCGGGGATATAACAACCCTCGAGAGCCTTTCCGTTGAGAGTGAGCGATTTAACACCGCTCTGATTTTTATCAGGATTTGAAATAAGGATTGAGAGTTTCTTTCCTCTGAAGTTCTTTTTAATCTTAACTTCATTCCATTCTGAAGGAATAGCGGGGTCAATCTTAAGACCATCAGCATCGGGACGCATACCGAGGATACCTTCAACGCAACCTACCATTACTGTTGAGCCTGTTCCTGTGAGCCAGTGAACATGTGAACGGCCTTCATAGAGCGATTCAACGCTTTCTGTAAACTGACCGTGTGCATAAGGTTCGATAACACGGATTTCAGCATCATCATTCATACAAGCGGGTGATGTTTCACGGAAGTATTTATAAGCCATATCTCCTCTTCCGAGTAAGCTTTCAGCGAGGATTACCCAACCCTGAGGCTGTGAGAAGATACCGCCGTTTTCCTTTGTTGAGCCGTTGAAGCATTTCATAAGTGCACCATCGAAATAGTGGTCGAAATATGAAGGAGCCATAACTCTTGCACCGTATTTTGTGTTGAGTTTCTGGTCAACAGAATCCATAGCCTTAACGCCACGTTCGTTTCCTGCGAAACCTGAAATAACGCTCCAGCACTGAGGTTCGAGCCAGATGTTAGCTTCTTTGTCTTTCTTAGAACCTACTACTATGCCGTCTTCTCTGATACCTCTGATGAACTGGTCGTCTTCCCAGCACTTTTCAAGTGCGGCACCGAGTTCTGCCTGTGATTTATCAAGATAAGCGATATATTCTGTATCGTTCTTCATAACTGCGTATTCACGCATAATTGTAAATGCATAGTAAAGCTGGAATGCAACGAATGTTGTTTCGCCCTTGGCACCAAGTCTCAAGCAGTCATTCCAGTCTGCGTGAAGTCCTGCAGGGAGCTTATTGGGTCCGAGTCTTTCCATTGAGAACATAATAGCACGTTTGAGGTGTTCATAAACTGTTCCCTCTCCGCCATTAGCAAAAACGATAACTTCATCGATAAAATCTTTATTTCCGCTTTCACCGATATACTTGTAAACTGTCGGGAAAAGCCAGAGAGCATCGTCGGCACGATATGAGGGGTGTCCTGTTGCTCTTACATAGCTGTCATCATCGGGAGTATCTTCATGACCTGCGTTATGGTCGAACTTAACGAGAGGAAGTCCTCCTCCGTTATCAACCTGAGCAGAGAGCATAAAGCGGATTTTTTCTCCTGCGAGTTCGGGGTCAAGGTGAATAATACCCTGAATATCCTGAACTGTATCGCGGTAGCCATAGCCGTTTCTGAGTCCGCAATATACGAATGAAGCCGCTCTTGACCAGATGAATGTTATGAAGCACTGATAAGCATTCCATACGTTTATCATGTTGTTGAATGCATCATCGGGAGTTTCAACTTCAAAATTCTGAAGTTCTGTATGCCAGAAAGTTTTGAGTTCGTTTAAATCTTCTGCTACTTTATTCTTGTTTGTTTCATAGGCAGAAAGAATTTCTTCTGATTCCTTGGGTGCTTTACCGCCGAGAATATATGTGAGTGTAACACTTTCGCCGGGGTTTAAAGTAACGTCACTCTGAAGTGCACCGCAAGAGTTTGAGTTATAGTTGAGTTTATTCTGACAACCATTTTCAATTCCTATAGGATTTGAGTATGTTCTGTAAGAACCGATGAATGATGTAAGGTCGCCCTCGTAAGCTGTAACATCAGCACCGACTACACCGAGGAAACGTTCAAATCTTCCGTCTGCTGCATCAACGCCCTTTGAAATAGGAAGGCTGATATGCTGACAGATCTTGTTCTTTACAAATTCTGTTCTTGAAATGAAAAGGCTATACTGAAGATTGATCTGATCCTGTTCGTAGTTGCTTTCGTTTGTGAATTCAACAAAGCCTGTTGCTGAAAGGTTTCTTACTCTGTCGGAATTGTTTGTGATAACACAGTTCCATACTTCGTAAGTTTTATTTAAAGGAACATAATATGTTGTTTCAGCCTTTATGCCTTCATATTCAGAAGTGATTACTGTATATGCTGTTCCGTGACGGCATTCACTCTTATATTTATCAAGAGGCTTGCCGACAGGCTGCCATGATGCTGACCAGTAGTCGTTTAAATCTTTATCACGGATATAGATGTATCTTCCGGGAAGGTCCATCATAGAGTTGAAACGGAAACGGGTAATTCTTCCGTTTGCACCTGACTTGATAAAGCTATAACCTGCGGCGTTATTTGAGATCATTGCACCATATTCGGGTGAACCCAGATAGTTTGCCCAGGGTGCCGGTGTATCAGGTCTTGTAATAACATATTCCTTGTTTTTAAGGTCGAAATAACCGTAGTTCATAATGTATTTGCTCCTTAATAAATTCTGGGTACAAAGCATACCACTATAATTCTATCATAAAGATTATAAAATGGCAATAGGTTTTTAAAAATATTATGCGAGTGAAAAATCTACCTTTCCGCCCGAAACATCGGCTTTTACACATTTCACTCTGATTTTATCGCCGACGCGGTAACGCTTTCCCGAAAGACATTCGGTAAGTGTTATAAAGCCGTCGTAATCATAGGTTCCGTTGCCGAGAGTTTCTATATGAACAAGTCCCTCAACTGTATTATCAAGAGAAATATAGAAACCATAATCTGTTACAGAAACTATAACCGCATCAAATTCTTCACCGATATGCGATGTCATATATTCGGCCTTATAGCAATCTTCACATTCGCGTTCACAAGTCATCGCTGTAAGTTCGGCATCGGTTGAATGGTTAGCCGAAACATTAGCAAATTCTGTGTATTTCTTCTTTATGAGTTCTGCAGGTGTCCCCGATAACATATCACTCATAATGCGATGAATGGTAAGATCGGGATATCTTCTTATGGGAGAAGTAAAGTGTGCATAATCAGAAAGAACAAGTCCGAAATGGCCGACGGGGTCGGTTGAATATTTAGCCTTTGCCATAGAACGAAGCGCCATATTGTTTATTACGGGGAACATATCTGTTCCGCGCTGTTTTTCGATAATCTGTGCTATATGATAAGGCTTTATCTCATCAAAATGAGGATATTTTATACCCATTCTGTCAAGGTTTGAGATGAGTGTTGAAACCTTTTCAGGCATAGGTTCTTCATGGATACGATAAACAAAGGGAATTTCATTCAGTTTTCCGAAATTAGCCGCAGACTGATTTGCCATAAGCATGAATTCTTCGATGATAAGTTCGCTCTTTCCGCGTTCTTTAAGTTTAACATCAATACAGATATCATCTTCGCTTATAACAAGTTTACTTTCGGGAGTTTCAATCTGAGGTGCGCCCCTCTTGATTTTGTTTGAAGTAAGGATAGACGCAAGTTCTTGCATAAGAAGAATAGTATCTCTTACATCTTTGTATTTTTCTGTGATTTCTTCTGTTTCTTCGTTATCAAGAATTTTGTTTATTTCAGAATAAACACCTTTTATTCTCGAACGGATAACTGTCTTTTTAAAATCATATCCTAAAAGTTTTCCGTCGAAAGAAATATCCATAAGACAGGAGAACGCAAGACGGTCTTCATCGGGATTGAGTGAACAGATACCATTTGAAAGTTCTTTAGGTAACATAGGAACAACCCTGTCGGCGTAGTAAACTGATGTTCCTCTGTCAAAAGCCTCGTTATCAAGAGCTGATTTTGGTTTTACATAATAAGAAACATCGGCAATATGAACACCGAGTTTATAGCAGTCTTCTTCCTTTGAGAGAGATATGGCGTCGTCAATATCTTTTGTATCGGCACCGTCTATTGTAAAGATAATCATATCTCTTAAATCTTCTCTTGATGAGATTTCTGCTTCTGAAATACCTTTATGTTCGATTCTCTTTGCTTCATCAGAAACTTCAAAAGGAAATTCGGGGCATATTCCGTGGAGTTCTAAAACAGACTGCGCACAGGCTGACGCTTTCATCGATGAACCATAGCTTGAAACAACTCTTGCTGTATGTTCTGAATGTCTTGTTCCCCTATGGCAGATTTCGGCTAAAACCTTATCTCCTACAGAGGCACCGTTTGGTCTTTCAAGAGCTATTGGCGATTTCATTATGCTATCGGGAAGAATGAAAAATTTATCGTTTTCTTTAAGAACAACGCCTGTAAACTGAGCCTTGGCTTCTTCGAGAATTTTTATAACTTCTCCTTCAGCACCGCCCTGTCTTGACGGAATAGGCTTAGCGAGAACAATATCTCCTGGCATAGCGCCCATAAGGTATTTTCCCGGAACGAAAACTTCGGTATTATCATCAAATCTTGTTATGAAACCGAAAGTTTTGTTTATTCTTGCAACCTGTGCTGAATATGCACCTACTGAAGATGTGAGATAAAGTCCCCTTCTGTTTTCGGCAACAATACCCTGTTTCTTGAGTTCATCAAGAGCCTCTTTAAAAAAGACATAATCTTTTCCTTTTACATGACATTTCGCCTCAAGCTGACGGTAAAGCATGCATTTTTTACCGACTTTCTGAAGAAAAAGAACTATACGTTTTCTGAAAACTTCTTTCATCGAATCTTTCATCTGAAAAAACTCCTTTTTATAAAAAAAGCCCCTGCCTGTTTATACAGACAGGAGCCTCAGGCTTTGTTGTTATTATCGGATAAACCGAAGTTTTTTATTCTTTTCCTATAAAGAGAGGAAGAATGTTAAGAGCAAGAGTTACAACGAAGAAGATGATTGTAAGAACTGTTGTAATTCTTGAAAGCTTTGCTTCTTTTGAACGAGAGCTGTTTTTATCAAAAAAGCTTTCACCTGCACTTCCGTTGATTGCTGACATATGTCTGTCCTTGCTTTCCTGAAGAAGTGTTACTATAATAACAATAACGCTTACAGCGATAAGAATTGCACCTGAAACGATTTCTATTATTCCCATGATTTTCCCTCCGAAAATGATTTACTAACTCAATAAGTATATCACATAAACAAAGCAATTGCAAGGGGTTATTTTAAAAATTTCTTTATTTTGACATTTCGCTTTACTTTCTGCATAGTCTTGCGTTATAATTATTAAAACCGACCTAAAAGGAGCAGAAAAATGAGCAATATAACATATAACAAACTCAGTGATGAGCTTATCGAAAGAATAGAACATGACAGAAAAAATCACATAGAAAATCCTTATCGTTTCAATGATGAAAATGCCGAAAGAAGAAACAAGGGACACGACAAACCTAATTTATGGCGTCCTGTTTTTATAAGGGACACAGAAAAAATCCTATATCTTCCGACATACAACAGATATACCGACAAAACTCAGGTTTTCTCTTTTTATAAAAATGACGACATAACAAGACGTGCTTTACATGTTCAGCTTGTTTCAAGAATAGCAAGAAACATAGGCTCGGTTTTAGGGCTTAATCTTGACCTTATAGAAGCTGTCGCATTAGGTCACGATATCGGACATACACCTTTCGGGCACGCGGGCGAAAGTTTACTTGATAAAATTCTTACAGAAAAAGCGGGAATTCATTTTTTCCATCATGTTCAGAGTGCGAGGGTTCTTGACAAAATATTCAGAAGAAATATCACCTTGCAGACCTTAGATGGTGTTTTGTGTCATAACGGAGAAATAGAGAGCAAGGAATACCGACCTCAGAAAGACATATCATTCGAAAAATTTGACAAGAACATAAAAGACTGTATAGAGATAGGAAAAGAGGCAAGCGACAAACTCATTCCCTCAACGCTCGAAAGCTGTGTTGTAAGAATATGCGATATTATCGCATACCTCGGAAAAGACCGACAGGACGCTCTGAAAACAAGACTCATAGATGAGAATACAGAGTTTTCATCAAGTGAGATAGGGGTATATACCGCTCCTATAATCAACAACATTACGGTTGACATAATAGAAAACAGCTATGGAAAAGATTATATAGCTATGAGCGACAAGGTTTTTTCTGACCTTTCTGTTGCGAAAAAAGAAAACTATGAAAAAATCTACAGACAGGAAGCTATCAGTCGTGTTGCAACAGAAATACTCGCTCCTATGTTCAGCGAGGTTTTCGAAAAGGTTCTTTCTGACCTTGTAAACGAAAGAACAGACTCGCCCGTTTACAAGCATCACATAGAATATGTTTTAGAAAACACAAAGCATTATGAAGACGGAGAAGATTATCTCAAAGAAGACAAGCTTATGATAGCATCTGACTTTATAGCAAGCATGACCGACGATTATTTTACCGACCTTTATATGTATCTTTTCCCCGAAAAAGAAAACAAGGTAAAATACATATCATATTTCAAGACAGAATAAAAATAAAGGGTACCTTAACGGATAAGGTACCCTTTTTGTTTTATGTTGTCTGTTCTGTAATCTGTTCTGCGTTGTCTGTCGGTTTTTCGCCTTTATAAAGAAGTTTCATAACAA
>CALGTU010000157.1 GCA_937901465.1 uncultured Clostridia bacterium
GTCTGCAGAAGGTGAACTCATCTACCGCGGATATAACATAAACGATATCGTTGATGATGTTGTAAAAAATAAGCGTTATGGCTATGAAGAGGTGGTTTACCTTCTTCTTTTCGGCGAACTTCCTACACAGAAGGAACTTGACTCATTCTGCGATTATATCGCATCGAAGAGAGAGTTGCCCAAAGATTTTGCCGAAGATATGATTTTCAAAGCGCCGTCACCCAATATCATGAATAAAATGTCGAGATCTGTTCTTGCTCTTTATTCCTATGACGAATACGCAGAAGACAGCTCGATCGAAAGCGAAATTGATAAGGCAGTTTCGGTTATAGCGAGACTTCCATCCATAATGATAAACGCTTATATGGTAAAGCGCCGTATCTATGATAAGGGAAGTATGTTCGTTCATCCGCTCCGCCTTGAAGAAAATACAGCACAGACAATTCTTTCAACTCTCCGTCCTGACAGAGAATATACAGAAGACGAAGCTCATCTTTTAGACCTTATGCTTATGCTTCATGCAGAACACGGCGGAGGAAATAACTCAACATTTACAAGCCGTGTGCTTACATCAGCAGGAACAGACGCTTATTCTACATATGCATCGGCAATCTGTTCTCTTAAAGGACACAGACACGGCGGTGCTAATATAAAGGTTATCCAGATGCTTGAAAATATCGAAGAAAATGTTTCCGACTGGGAAAGCGATGATGAAGTAGCTTCATATCTCGAAAAGATTATAAAAAGAGAAGCAAACGACTATTCAGGCCTTGTTTACGGTATGGGACACGCGGTATATACTCTTTCTGACCCCAGAGCGAAAATTCTTAAGGCGAACGCTTTAAGACTTGCAAAAGGCTCTGAAATCGAAAGAGAATTCGATCTTTTAGACCGCATCGAAAGACTCACCCCCGAAGTTTTTGATAAGGTAAAACATAACGGAAAAGCTATGTGTGCCAATGTTGATATGTATTCGGGACTTGTATATAAAATGCTGGGTATTCCTTCAGAACTCTATACTCCGCTTTTTGCGCTTTCAAGAGTAGCGGGCTGGTCAGCACACCGAATCGAAGAAATCCTCACAGGAAAGAGAATTATAAGACCCGCATATAAGGCAGTTTCAAAGACAGAAAAATATATCCCCATAAACGAAAGATAATAAAAACCCGACAGTAACTCATAAACTGTCGGGTTTTGTTGTGTCAAAACACTTGCAAAACAGACCCATATATGATATAGTATATAATGTATATGTATGCTTAGAAAAAGGGGGGAGTATCATGAAAAAAAGAATAATTCTTTCTGTATTGTTATGCTCTCTCGTTTTAACAGGGTGCACTACAATGACCATGGGCAATGTTGAAAACCTTTTAACCCCGCCTGACCTTTCTTCCGAACAAACCGAAATCAAAGAAGCCCTTATGGAAACTGTCGGAAAGAATATAAAACTCAAATATCCGCGTCTCGGGGATTATCGTTCGGCATTTCTTATTGCCGATATAGACGAAGAAAAAACCGAAGAAGCCATAGTCTTTTATGAAAAAACCGGAATCACCGATGGCGACGGCAGACTCCACATGGCTATACTTGATAAAAAAGACGATAAATGGACAGCTGTTTTCGACAGTGCGGGAATGGGGACCGATGTTGAAAGAGTAAGAATAGAAAAATTAGGAAACGAAAAACTCCCTACAGTCCTTGTCGGATATTCCTTTACGGGAAATATGGGAAAGGTTCTTACAGCATATAACTATTCCAAAGGAACGCTCACAGAAAGACTTCACGAAAGTTATATGAATCTTGAAATAACCGACCTTGACAACAACGGCGAAAACGAAATCTCTCTCATAACAGGCGATAATAAAGTAAAAGTCTGCGTTATTGATGAAGAGGGAATAAGAAATTTTGAAACAGATATCGAACCTGTTACATCAGGGGAATATTCAAGAATCATAAACGGCAAACTTCGTGACGGAAGAAATGCCCTTTATATCGATACACCCCATTCGGACGGAATGACAACAACCCAGATAATCTATGTCCAGAACGGATTTGTTAAAAATCCCGTCTATTCACTTCAGACCGACACTTCAGCGAATACCCTTGTCAAAACAATGCGACCGACAGGATATTATTCTGTTGATATCGATGGTGACGGCGTAGTTGAAATTCCTGTGCCCGTTATAATGACAGGCTATGAAAACGAAGACGTTGCATCCCAGCTTTTCCTTACCGAATGGTATGATTTCAATCCTACAAACCTTTCTTTCGAAAAGAAGAATACAGGCTATTACAGTATAACCGATGGTTATTGCTTTATGATGCCGAGCAGATGGACAGGCTCTGTAACGGTTAAAAGAGATATAGCGAAAAATGAAATTGTTTTCTATAAATATAACGGTGATATAAAAGATGATTCTGTTGAACTTATGCGTATATGCGTTGTAAATAAAAGCAGTGCTACCGAAAAACTTAACGAAGGATATATAAAGATACATGAAACCGTTCAGGTTGAATATCTTGTTAAGATTTCAGATGATAAATCCGAACCGCTTGTTCCTACAGAAAGTGAAGTAACCTATAATTTCAATCTTGTTTAGGGGAGAAGATAAAAATGAAAAGAATACTCGTATGTGAAGATGAAGATGTTATCCGCGAATTTGTCGTAATCAATCTTAAAAGAGCAGGTTATGACGTTGTCGATGTAAACTGTGGCGAAGAAGCACTGAGAGTTTATGAAAGCGAAAACGGAAATTTTGATATAGCACTTTTAGATGTTATGATGCCCGGCATCGATGGCTTTCAGGTATGTAAAGAACTCCGTGAAAAAAGTTCCCGTATGGGCATAATAATGCTTACTGCAAAGGCAAGGGAAATAGATAAGGTTTCGGGACTTATGATAGGCGCTGATGACTACATAACAAAGCCTTTCTCTCCATCAGAACTCACAGCAAGAGTAGATGCCGTTTACCGTAGAGTTTCGATAAGCCTTGATTCAAAAACAACCGAAAAGGAAGAAGAAAACCTCGTTGCAGGTCCATTCAAACTTGATGTAAAGAGCAGATGCATAGTAAAGGATAATGTTCCTATAGAACTCACACAGGTTGAATACCAGATACTCGAATATTTTTTCAGAAACCGAAATACAGCGCTCGACAGAAAAAGTATCCTTCGTCATATCTGGGGCGACGGATATTATGGCGATGATAAAATCGTCGATGTTAATATAAGAAGAATACGAATGAAGATAGAGGACGAACCTTCAAATCCGAAATATCTCGTTACAATATGGGGCTTCGGATACAGATGGGGAGATGGAACCGAAAACTAACGGAGGAGATTGTATATGTCTGCAAAACACAGCATTACAAGACGATGGCTTATAAACAGCCTCGGCGTTATAACGATAGCGCTTACAGTTCTTGTTATAGCCTTTGCGACAATAATCCACTCATACTACTACACAGCAACAAGACAGTATATTTCTTCAAAGCTTACTGTTCTTGTAAACACATTTTCAAGATACACCCAGAATTCCAATGTCAATTTTGACACCGAAATACGAACCATGGTTGAAACTTTTTCCGATAAGGATAAAATGGAACTTATGGTTATAGACGATAACGGAAATGTAAGAATGACCTCATCGGGATTTACTCCCGAAAAACAGATAGTTATGAAAGACTATACCGAAGCGCTTTCTTCCCAGAGCAATACGGGCTATTATGTAGGCTTTGACGGTGATGGCGAAAAGATAATGGCGGTGTGTGCCGTTTTCGGAGGAGTGAACAGTGATTACAGCGCTCTTCGTATGGTAGTTTCTCTTTCTAATGTAGATAACCAGATAACGCTCTATGTAGTTATCGCTATAGTAACAAGCCTTGTTATCATAGGACTTGCCGTAATGTCAGGTCTTTACTTCATCAAATCCATAGTTATCCCCGTAAGACATATCGGTGCTACCGCGAGCAGATTTGCGAAAGGCGATTTCTCATCGAGAATTCCTAAAAGAAAGAACGATGAAATCGGCGAACTCTGTGATATAATAAACTCAATGGCAGATGAACTTTCGAATGCCGAATCGCTCAAAAACGAATTTATATCAAGCGTTTCACACGAACTCAGAACTCCCCTTACAGCGATAAAAGGCTGGGCAGAAACTCTTCGTGAAGTTGACGACCCCGAAACCTTCAAAAAGGGAATGAGAGTTATCTCAAACGAATCCGAAAGACTCTCCCAGATGGTAGAAGAACTTCTTGATTTCTCTCGCATGCAGGACGGTAAACTTACATTGCAGAAAGCAAAGATGGATATTCTGGCCGAACTTGGCGAGGCAGTTCTCATTTACGAAGAAAGAGCGAGACAGACAGGCATAAAATTCATCTATAACGAACCAGAAACTCTGCCTATAGTCTATGGTGACAGAAACCGTATAAAGCAGGTTTTTCTCAATATCATAGATAATGCCGTGAAGTATTCAAAGCAAGAAGGCGGTGTTGTAAGTATCGAAGCCGTTGAAGATGAATACGGAGATGTATCAATAACTATTTCGGATAACGGCGTTGGTATTTCAGAAAAGGATTTGCCGAGAATAAAGACAAAATTCTATAAGGCGAATAATACAATAAAAGGTTCGGGAATAGGCCTTGCCGTTGCCGATGAAATAATAACAATGCATGGCGGAACGCTTGAAATAATAAGCGAACAGGGAGTAGGAACAACAGTTGAAATAACTCTTCCGCCGTATGAAATATAATTTTGAAAAGAGAGAAAAAATGGCTAAGAAAAACAAAACAGAAAAATTCAGATCAAAAATAGGCGGTCAGGCTTTGATCGAAGGAATTATGATGAGAGGAATAGGCAGATCCGCTATGGCCTGCCGACTTCCCGATGGAACGATAGATGTTGAAACATGGGAAAATAAAAACGGAAAGAATGCACCATGGTATACAAAAGTTCCGTTTTTAAGAGGAAGTATCAATATGATTGTTTCTCTTGTCGATGGATATAAATGCCTTACAAAGTCAATAGAAAAACAGGGCGATGATTATACAGGCGAATCAGAAACAAAATTCGAAAAATGGTTAGAAGAAAAACTCGGTGATAAACTCATGCCGATTTTAACTGTTTTATCAGGGATTTTAGGTGTAGGCCTTACCCTTGTCCTTTTCTTGTGGTTACCAAGTTTCATTTCTGAATTTTTAAGACCGATAATTTCTGGAATTCCCTATGAAACGATAAAACAGGCAACCGAATCGGGAACACCACTCGATATGCCCTCATATGTAACACCCGTTATGGTAACTATCGAAGGAATAATAAAGATGATAATCTTTGTTCTTTATCTTTATATAACATCAAAGATGTCTGATATGAGAACGATGTATAAATATCATGGCGCCGAACATAAAACAATCGCTTGTTATGAAGCGGGCGAAGAACTCACAGTTGAAAATGTCAAAAAGCACCCCCGTTTTCATAAGCGTTGCGGAACAAGCTTTATCGTTCTTACCCTTATCGTAAGTATAATAGCAGGTTCTTTTATAAAGTATGATAACGTCATTCAGAGAATGGGCTACAGAATACTTCTTCTCCCCATTATCGTCGGCATTTCATATGAACTGATAAAGATTGCGGGAAGACACGATAACATAATAACCGCAATAATTTCAGCACCGGGACTCTGGCTTCAGAGAATAACCACAAACGAGCCCGATGAAAAACAGATTGAATGCGCAATAGCAGCTTTAAAGCCCTGTATTCCCGATGATAAGGAAGATGACAAGTGGTAATAGAAAACAGAGAACTTTTTTCTACTATAAAAAAATATATCGGGTCTGATTTTGAAGCAAAAGAACTTTATAAATTTATTTTAGAAAATAATCTTTATGAAAAAACAGAAGAACTCTGCCTTAAAAGAAAATCAGGCTATCCTTTGCAGTATCTGATAGGCGAATGGGATTTTTTCGGGAGAACTTTCAAAGTAGGAGAGGGAGTTCTGATTCCCAGAGCGGATACAGAAACCGCAATAGAAGTTGTTCTGTCACTTCCCATAGAAAAGAAAACAATAACCGACCTTTGCAGCGGAAGCGGTTGCATAGCGATAACTCTGCGTGAAGAAACAGGTGCAGAAACTTATGCTGTTGAAAAATCAGAAGATGCGATAAAATTTCTCAGAGAAAATATCACACTCAATAATTCAGAAATAAATCTTATAGAAGGCGATGTTCTGTCAGAAGAAACGAAGAACAAAGTTCCTTTAAGTGATATAATAATCTCTAACCCGCCGTATCTCACAAAAGAAGATATGAGTGTTTTGCAGAAAGAAGTTACATTTGAACCCACTATGGCACTCAAGGGCGGTGATGACGGTCTTTATTTCTACCGCGAAATAACTTCTTTATGGAAAGATAAAATAAGAGAAAACGGATTTATAGTCTATGAAATCGGAATGGGACAGGAAGAAGATGTTAAACAGATTCTTCTCTCAAACGGTTTTTGTGATGTAAAATATCAAAAAGATTTAGGTAATATTATCAGGGTTGTTTATGCCCGCAAAAAACAGGAGGATTAGTTTATGGCAATCGAAAAGAAAAAAGACAAAAAAGTAACTTCTGCTTCAGCAGCACCCCAGACAGCGGAAGAAAAAAAGAAAGCGATTGACACCGCAATAGCACAGATCGAAAAACAGTATGGTGCAGGTGCGGTTATGCGTCTTGGCGCAACAAAAACAATGAATGTTGACGCTGTTCCTACAGGCTCGATGATGCTTGATATGGCACTCGGTATAGGCGGTGTTCCCAAGGGAAGAATCGTTGAAATCTATGGACCTGAAAGTTCAGGTAAAACAACAGTTGCCCTCTCTATCGTTTCACAGGCACAGAAACTCGGCGGCGAAGTTGCTTTTATCGACGTTGAACATGCTTTAGACCCCGAATACGCAAAACTTCTTGGCGTTGATATAGATAGCATGCTTGTCGCTCAGCCCGATTCAGGTGAACAGGCACTCGAAATCATGGAAGCACTCGTTCGTTCAAACGCTATCGATGTAATAGTTCTCGACTCTGTTGCCGCTATGGTAACAAAGGCAGAAATCGACGGCGAAATGGGTGATACACATGTAGGTTTGCTTGCCCGTCTTATGTCACAGGCTATGAGAAAGCTGACAGCGGCTATTTCAAAGTCAAACTGCGTTGCTATCTTCATTAATCAGGTTCGTGAAAAGATAGGCGTTATGTATGGTAACCCCGAAACAACAACAGGTGGTAGAGCGCTTAAATTCTACAGCTCTGTAAGAATAGAAGTCCGCAGAGGAGAAGCTCTTAAATCAGGAAGCGAAATCTACGGAAACAGAACAAAATGTAAGGTTGTTAAAAATAAGGTTTCACCTCCTTTCAAGGAATGTGAATTTGATATCATCTATGGCGAAGGTATTTCAAGAGTCGGCGAAGTTTTAGACCTTGCCGTTGAACTCGGTATCGTCCAGAAGGGCGGAGCGTGGTTCAGCTATAACGGAAACAAGCTTGGTCAGGGAAGAGACAATTCAAAGGAATTCTTGAAACAGAATCCTGAAATCATGCAGGAAATCGAAGATAAGATAATGGAATCCAAAGAAAAGATTGCGATGACATCAACAAAATCAAAGAAGGTTGAAGCTGTAAAGGCAGCCGCTGAAGCAGCTAAAAAATCAGCCGCAGCATCACCCTCAGGTGCTGTTGTAGCAGACGCTGAAGACGATTTTGAAGAATTCAACCCTGCTGATGATGAATAATGCGGAATATACCCGTGCTAAAGAACGGGCATTATACATATTAGAAGCAAGAGACCACTCATATTCAGAACTCTATTCGAAACTCGAAAAGAATTACAGCGAAGAGGTCTGTTTTGCCGTCTGCGATAAGATGACAGAGATAGGTCTTATAAACGATAGTCTTTATGCAAAAAAACTCGCGAAGTATTATTTCACCGTTAAAAAATACGGCAAATACCGTGCATTCAACGAGATGAAAAGAAAAGGTCTTGATATAACGGATATCGAAGAAGCTTCAGAAGAATATCTTTATGACCTTAAAGACAGCATAAGAGAACTTATCGAAAAGAAATATTATAAATATCTCGATGACGAAAAGGGTGTTATAAAGGCGAAAAATGCCCTTGTCCGTCTGGGATTTACTTATGATGATATAAATTCCGTTATGGAAGAATTTTTGAACGAAGGGAATTTTTGAAATGGCTCTTAAGATAGGAATGGTATCTCTCGGTTGCTCGAAAAATCAGATTGATGCCGAAAGAATACTGTTCAAGCTCAAAAAAGCAGGATACGAACTTTCAGATGACGCAGGTCTTTGCGATATAGTTATCGTGAACACCTGCGGATTTATCCAGTCGGCAAAAGAAGAAGCGATAGAAACAATCCTTGAATTCTGTACACTCAAACAGGAGGGCAGAATAAAGGCGGTTGTAATAACAGGTTGTCTTGCCGAAAGATATAAAGAAGAAGTTTCAGAACTCATTTCAGAAGCCGATGCCGTTGTCGGAATAGGCTGTAATGAAGATATAGTTGAAATAATAAATAAGGTCGCAGAAGGCGAAAAGATTTCACGCTTTGATGAAAAGGAAAAACTTTCACTCACAGGCGGAAGAATTATCTCAACACTTCCTTTCTTTGCATATCTCAAAGTTGCCGAAGGCTGCGATAACTGCTGTTCATACTGCGCTATTCCCTCAATCAGAGGCCGTTTCAGAAGTAACCCCATTGAAGAAGTTGTAAAGGAAGCAAAATACCTTGTTGATAACGGTGTAAGAGAAATAAATCTTATCGCACAGGATACAACAAGATACGGCGAGGATTTATACGGCGAATCAAAACTCCCCGAACTTTTAGAGGAACTCTGTAAGATAGAAAATCTCCGCTGGCTTCGTATTCTTTATTGCTATCCCGAAAGAATAACAGATAAGCTTTTAGATGTTATGGCAAAGGAAGAAAAGATAGTAAAATATCTTGATATTCCCATTCAGCATTGCAACGATGATATCTTAAAGAAGATGAATCGAAAGGGAGATAAAAAATCGCTTACAGAAACAATCGCAAAAATCCGTGAAAAGATGCCCGATTGTGTTTTAAGAACAACTCTCATAACAGGTTTCCCGACAGAAACAAAAGAACAGTTTGAAGAACTCGCTGAATTCGTTAAAGAAACTGAGTTTGACAGACTCGGTTGCTTCCCATATTCAGAAGAAGAGGGAACAAAAGCCGCTCTCATGACTCCTCAGGTTGACGAGGAAGAAAGACAACACAGAGCGGATATTATAATGGAAATGCAGAATGTCATTTCAGAACAGAAAAATAATAAAATGCTCGGAAAAGTAGTTGAAGCCGTTGTCGAAGGTTTCGACCGCTGGGCAGAATGTTATTTCGGAAGAACAAAGGCAGACGCTCCCGATATCGACGGAAAGATATTCTTCTCGTCAGAAGAAAAACTCGCTATGGGACAGTTTGTAAAAGTCCGCATAGACGACACAATGGATTATGATTTGATAGGAGAAGTTATCTGATATGAATTTGCCTAATAAACTCACACTTTTAAGAATACTTTTAGTACCCTTTTTCGTTGCGTTTTCCCTTATTGATTTCAGGGGACATTATTTCGCAGCAGCACTCGTTTTCGTCATAGCGTCGGTTACCGACTGCCTCGACGGCTATATCGCAAGAAAGCATAACCTTGTAACAGATTTCGGAAAGTTTTTAGACCCCCTTGCCGATAAAGTTCTCGTTACAGCAGCACTTATGTGTATGCTTTTTAAATCAGAAACTATCTTCTCATTCCTCGAAGGCTGGGGAAGTATCTGGCAGCTTTTCCTTATCGTTGCGGTAATAATTATTGTTTCAAGAGAATTTATGGTTTCGGGACTTCGCCTTGTAACCGCAGGAAAAGGTGTTGTTGTTCCCGCTGATATATGGGGAAAACTCAAAACTGCTTTTACAATGGTAGCGATTGTTTTCATCTATCTTTTTATGGAACTTTGTGAAACAGCAATCATTCCTTTCTCACAGACATTTTTCAATATCGGAGTTTATATTTCATTCGGCCTTATAGCGATTTCAACTATCCTTACTATCATTTCAGGCGTACGCTATCTCTGGCAGATGAGAAACTATCTCGATATGAAGTAATTTTTATAAAAAGACTTGCATTTTTTACGATATTGACATATAATAAAATGTGAACTTGATATTTCAAAAGCGTAGCAGTCAGAGTAACATTCAACGTGTGTTTTACAGAGAGTGTCCGTTTGGTGTAAGGACATAATATACAGAGTGCGAAGTGCGGCTGTCAGCTTAAAGGGTGAAAATAAAAAGTATCCCTTTGCGTAAAACCTGCGTTAAAGGTTTTAAGGGTGTAGTTTAGTTACACCGAAAACGGAGTGGAACCGTGGCTTGAATCTTAAGTCGCCTCCTTTGGCTTATGCCATAGGAGGCGTTATTTTTTTATGATGAAAAAGGAGAGAAGTTATGGCGAATATTATCGAAGTTATAAAAGAAGATATCCGTTCGATACAGGAAAGAGACCCCGCTGCAAGAAGCGGTTTTGAAATAATGCTGACATACTCAGGTATTCATGCTGTTATTATGTATCGTATAGCACATGCTTTTCAGAATGTTGGTCTTAAAACAGTAGCAAGAATTATTTCACAGCTTGCAAGATTTTTAACAGGAATAGAAATCCACCCCGGTGCTAAAATCGGAAAAGGTCTTTTCATAGATCACGGTATGGGCGTTGTAATAGGAGAGACTACCGAAATCGGCGATAACTGCCTTTTGTATCAGGGAGTGACTCTCGGCGGTACAGGTAAAGACACAGGCAAACGTCACCCGACTTTAGGCGATAATGTCATGGTCGGAGCGGGAGCAAAAATTTTAGGACCTTTCAAGGTAGGCGACGGTGCTAAAATCGCAGCGAATGCTGTTGTTCTTCATGAAGTTCCGCCTAACTGCACAGCAGTCGGTGCACCCGCAAGACTTGCAAAGTGTAATGGCAAGAAAGTTCATAAAAACGACCTCGACCAGATTCATATTCCCGACCCCGTTTCACAGGAACTCTGCAAGCATCTTGTAAGAATAGAAAAACTCGAAAAGAAAATAAACGAACTCAAATAAGGAGACAAATATGAAAATATATAACAGCCTTTCACATAAAAAAGAAGATTTTATCCCAAGAGACGGTAACAAGGTTTCAATGTATACCTGCGGACCAACAGTTTATCATTACGCACATATCGGAAATTTAAGAAGTTATATCATGGAAGACATTTTAGAAAAATATCTCCGTTATGCAGGATATGATGTTACAAGAGTTATGAATATAACCGATGTAGGTCATCTCACAAGCGATGGCGATACAGGCGATGATAAAATGCTCAAAGGCGCTAAAAGAGAGCATAAAACAGTTATGGAAATAGCAAAATTCTATACAGACGCTTTCTTTTCAGACTGTAATAAACTCAACATCAAAACTCCCGATGTTGTTAAACCTGCAACAGAATGTATCGACGAATTCATAAAGGTTATAACATCACTTCTCGAAAAGGGATATGCCTATGAAGCGGGCGGAAATATCTATTTTGATACCGCAAAGCTTGATAAATATTATGTGTTCAGCGATTTCAAACAGGAAGATCTTGAAGTAGGCGTGCGTGAAGGCGTTGAAGAAGACAGCAACAAGAAAAACAAGGCCGACTTTGTTCTCTGGTTTACAAAATCAAAATTTGATGATCAGGAACTCAAATGGGATAGTCCCTGGGGAATAGGTTACCCCGGCTGGCATATTGAATGTTCATGCATCAGTATGAAATACTTAGGCGAATATCTTGATATCCATTGTGGCGGAATAGATAACGCATTCCCTCATCATACAAATGAAATCGCACAGAGTGAAGCTTATATAGGACACGATTGGTGTAACTACTGGTTCCATGTTCATCATCTCAATACAGAAGGCGGAAAAATGAGTAAATCAAAGGGAGAATTCTTAACAGTTTCTCTTCTTGAAGAAAAGGGATATAACCCTCTTATCTACAGATTCTTCTGCTTACAGTCACATTACAGAAAATCACTTGCATTTTCATTTGAAAATCTCGATAACGCAAAGGTTGCATATACAAAAATTATTCAGAGAATAGTTCCGCTTCTTTCAGCAAACGATAATGTCGATGAAAACGCTTTTGCTGAAATCAGAAAGTCATTTGATGAAGCACTCGCAAATGACCTCAACACATCTCTTGCAATAACAGCACTTTTAGATGTTTTCAAAGCAGATACAACAGCTGCCACAAAGCTCTCGCTTATCAAGGATTACGAAAGAGTTCTTTCTTTAGGCCTTATAGCAGAAGCCGAAAAAATGGCTGAAGCAGAAAAGGGCGAAGAACTTCCCGAAGAAGTAGCAAAGCTTGTTGAAGCGAGAACGAACGCAAGAAAAGAAAAGAACTTTGCCCTTGCCGATGAACTTCGCGATAAGATTTCAGAAATGGGATATATCATCGAAGAAACAAGACAGGGAACAAAAGTTACAAAGAAATAATGAGGTATAAAATATGCGTGATCTGCGTGATTTAAAAGATAACGGAAGAGGACTTCTTCTTAAAACACTTTTCAAAGTTACTGCGGTTTTAGCGGTGGTTTCTGCATCAATCCTTATTGCGATTTCAATCGTTGAATGGAGAGCGGCCGAAAGCAAATTCGGCGGTCTTGATATCGACCTTGCTAACGCAACTTTCACTCCGTCAAAGTTCTTCGATGCTCGTATCAAGTTGCAAGGTTCCACTCAATTGCGTAACTACAACCCGAACGCAAGCGGTTCTTACTATGCTAACCCATTCTCTCAGGCTCGTTACATGGCTCCGGTTTATCCGATGTATGTACACGATGCT
>CALGTU010000158.1 GCA_937901465.1 uncultured Clostridia bacterium
CACGCATCAAATAATATCGATATTCAGGAATTCATGATAGTTCCTGTTGGTGCAGAAAGTTTCTCCGAAGCGGTAAGGACAGGCTGTGAGATATATCATTCTTTAGGAAAAATTTTAAAAGCAGAAGGATATGTAACAACTGTCGGCGACGAGGGAGGATACGCCCCCGACCTTTCGAGCGATGAAGAAGCAATTGAATTTATTCTTTCGGCAATCGATAAAGCGGGTTATTCTTTGGATACTGTTAAAATCGCACTTGATGCCGCCGCAAGCGAATGGACTGGAGAAAACGGAAAATACACTCTTCCTAAAAGAAAAACAGTTTATACCTATGCCGAACTCATTTCTTACTGGGAGAAACTTTGCAATAAATATCCGATTATCTCTATTGAAGACGGTGTCGGTGAAGAAGACTGGCGTGGTTGGAGAGCTCTTACCGAAAGGTTGGGCGACAGAATAAACCTTGTCGGCGATGACCTTTTTGTTACCAATACAAAAAGAATTAAAGAAGGCATAGAAAAGAATGCGGCGAATGCGGTTCTTATCAAACCCAATCAGATAGGAACGCTTACAGAAACGATAAACGCCGTAATGCTTGCCAAGAAGAACAATATGAAAGTTATAATGTCACATCGTTCGGGAGAAACCGAAGATACCACAATAGCGGACCTTTCTGTTGCTCTCGGAACAGAGTTTATAAAAACAGGAGCTCCTTGTCGAACAGAACGCACAGCAAAATATAATCGTCTTATTCTAATAGAAAAGGACAACCTTTAGGTTGTCCTTTATCTTAATGCAAACTGTTTTCTATCATATTTTCAAGAACTGAAATTTCGTTATCCATAGGACAAAGTGCTTTAAGCTGAGAAAGATATGATTTCGCTTCAGCGATGTTTCCGATTGAGATGAGATTTCTTATATTTCCTTTTACAATTTTCGCAAGTTCAGAAAGTTCATCCGTAGCGGGTGAAGAAAGCTTTTCGTCAATCTTCTTTTTTATGCTTTCTGCGGCAAATCTTGCAAGTGCTCTTACTTCTTCATTACGCTCCATAATAGCTTTTATTTCTTTAAGAGAATTTACGAGTTCAGACTCTGAAAGGTCTTTCTCTTCTGAATTTATATAAAGAGAAAGTGCTTTATCAATATCAGAACTGATATGTAATTTCAAAGCTTCTTTTGCAAATGAAGGTCCGTTATCAGACATATAAGAACCGATATATCCGCAGAAGATATATTTTATATCATCAGAAAGAGAACTGTAAATTCTTTTTATCTGAGAGTAGTTTCCGAGATTTTTGCATACTATTATAAGAGTTTTGATATAGGTTGCCATATATGAAGAATCCCAGAGTTTTTCCTTTACAGGAACAGAAGAGAGAAAATCGAGCGCTGTATTGAGCTTGTTTTCCTTGATAGCACATCTTACAGCGGTTATCATAGCGTTTGCAAGCGAATCGGGATTTGCATATTTTATAGCCCCCAGCATTGTATCTGCGGTATGGTATTTTCCCTTTATGCAGTATTCTTTATAGAATGCCGAATAATCCCTGAAAGCAGAAACCGCTTCGGCAGTTTTTCCTGTTTTTGAAAGGATAATGGCTTTTGTATAATAAAAATCGATATCTATGCCGACTGTACTGCTTACATCGGGACGCCTTTTAAATTCTTCACGTGCTTCTATAGCTGCGAGAGCTTCTTCGTGTCTGTTTTTCTTCGAAAGAAGTTCTACTTTATGAAGATAAATCATATGTGCCGAATAATGCGGAATTCTGTTATTGAGTTCTATTCCCTCATCACAATAACGGAGTGCTTCTTCGTCGTCAAGTCCCTTATAGCTTTCTACAAGCTGCATATAAATCATAGAATCTTCGGGATTTTTTTCGTGTTCCTTAAGAATAAGGGGAATGTTTCTCTTGCATTTGTTTACTGCGGTTTCGTCTGTCATAACATATCCGAAATGGTCACAGATTGCGTTTTCTATGTTTTTAAGGGGATAGTTGTAAGTTGTGAGTCCCTCATGAATACTTCTTTCGAATTTTGTATCGGGGAGGATTTTTGTAAGACGAGGAGCCATAAAATCAGCATACTCTGTTTTTTCATAGTCTTTATAATTTCTTACAACATAGGTTGCTGAATTATATTTTTTATATTCCCCTGATTTGAAAAAGTTTATTATTCCGCTGACATCGGTGAAGATTTCATCGGCATCAAGGAACATATACCATTCACCTTTAGCACCCTCGAGAGAAACGTTTCTTGCTGCTGAAAAATCGTTGCACCATTCGAAATATCTTACATCATCGGTATATTTCTTTGCTATTTCAACTGAATTATCGGTAGACCCTGTATCAACGATAATGAGCTCTGAAGGAAGAGCTTCTAAAATCGGCTTTATTCCCTCTAAAGAAAGAGGAAGATTTTTTTCCTCGTTTTTCATTATCATTCCTATCGTAAGAAGCATAAAATCACCCCGTTGGTTTCGTTTTCTTCATTATTATAGCATAATGCAATAAATTAAACAATGATTTTTTTATAAATATACTATTGATTTATACGAAAAATGATGATATAATCTGTATAAGGAGTAGTGCCTTTATTTTTCACACAAGGAGGTGTGGATTTATGGAAATAGGCTCAGTTTATAACAGTGGTGCATCTTTTGCTGAAAGAAACCCGTTTACAGCCCCTGTTTCATCATATAACAAAGCTTATATGGCTTATGGTGTCAACAAGATAGGCAGAAACGACCCTCGTGAAGATAGCAATTTATCAAAACTTTCAGGCGAGAAAGAGCATAACGGAAAGAAACTCGGCAAATTTCAGGATGGCTTTAAACAGGAAGAATGCCAGACCTGTAAGGAAAGAAGATATGTAGACGGTTCTGACGACTCAGGCGTTTCATTCCAGACACCTACTAAAATCCCTAAAGCAAGCGCTATGGCAGCTGTAAGGGGACATGAGCAGGAACATGTTGTAAGAAACCGCGATAAAGCAGAACGTGAAGGAAGAGAAATCGTTTCTCAGTCCGTAACAATCCACACAGGCGTATGTCCCGAGTGTGGCGAAACCTATGTTTCGGGCGGAACGACAAGAACAACTACAAGAAATGACAACTCTGAAAAATTCAGAGTAGGCGAGGGCGGAAAGAACGCTCCCGTTGGTTCATCACTTGATACAGTTGCTTAAAAAAGATAAAAAGAGAGGGTATCGGATAACAATCCCGATACCCTCTATTTTGTGAGGAGAAAATATGAAAGTTAAAATATCCGATATATTATCGGGGATTGTTCTTGCAGTTTTTATAATGACATCTGCAATTGTGATATCCCTTAATTTCAGACCGCTTTATTATTTTATGTCTGAAAAATTATCTATTCCCGCAATGGCAGGCTTTACCGAAGAAGACGCGAGAAACGATTATGATACCCTTATAAGTTATAACAGCATTTTCGGTCCCGATACACTTGAATTTGAAAACACCCCGCAATCAGAAGAGGGGAGAATTCATTTCTTTGAGGTAAAGAGAATTTTTGTGGCCATTGAAATAGCCATGTATGGCTGTCTTTTGGGAACTATCGCTTTAACCATTGTAAACATAAAGATAAAAAGATTTACATATCTTAAAATCGGTGGACTAATAGCGGTTATTCTTCCCATAGCAGTAGGTATTCCTGCGGTTCTTTTCTGGGAAGAAACTTTTACTATGTTCCATAAAATTGCCTTTTCAAACGATTATTGGATGATGAACCCCTATACAGACCCTGTTGTTTTAATCTTGCCTCAGGAATATTTTGCTGCATGCACAGGGCTTATTGCGGGTCTTATAATAATAATGAGTGCTGTTTCGATAGTGCTTTCAATAAAACTTGATAAGAAAAGAGAAAAATAAAAATGAAACTGCTTTTTATCGGAGATGTTGTAGGAAAATCAGGTTGCGATTTTTTTGCACAGAACATCTTTAAAATCAAAAAAGAAAAAGGAATTGATATAACCGTTGTTAATGGTGAAAATTCCGCACAAGGAAACGGCATGACAAAACAGAGTGCCGAATTTCTTCTTTCAAACGGTGCAGATGTTATAACAACGGGGAATCACTCTTTCAAAAGAAGAGAATCTGTTTCTATATATGAAGAAAACGATGTTGTTCTTCGCCCTTCAAATTATCCCGAGGGAGTTATCGGAAAAGGTGTTACAATTCTTGATATGGGAAGATTTTCTGTTGCGATAATAAATCTTATGGGCGTTGTTTATATGGAACCTATCGGAAATCCCTTTGACGAGGCAGACAGACTTTTAAAAGAAATTGATACGCCCAATATATTCGTTGATTTTCACGCAGAGGCTACCGCCGAAAAGAAATGTATGGGCCAGTATCTTAAAGGCAGGGTTACTGCCGTTATGGGAACCCATACACATGTTCAGACCGCAGATGAAACTATAATCGACGGTCATACCGCATATATAACCGATGTCGGAATGACAGGCCCCGAAAATTCGGTTTTAGGAGTAAAGAACGAACTTGCCGTTGACAAAATGCGACTTCATTATCCCGTAAGATTTGAAGAATCGGAAGAACCTCCGTTTTTAAACGGTGTTGTGATAGACTTTGATGAAAAAACGGGCAAGGCAAGAAGTATTGAAAGACTTATTGTAAGATAGGGTGATTTTTTCTTGGAAAAAATTTTTAAAGTTTCTTCGTATTCAAAAGTAAAATCATTATCTCTGGCGATAGCGAAATCTCTTGCGGAAGATTATGATGTAATACTTAACGCTGTCGGTGCAGGGGCTGTAAATCAGGCGGTAAAAGCTGTTGCTGCTGTAAAACAGATGACAGATATCTCTTTTTTATCGGATATAGACTTTTTTGACGCAGAGATAAATGGCGAACAAAAAAGCGGAATCAGAATAATAATAAAACGATAAATCCGCGGCTTATTTCGTCGTTAAACTCGCTCGGAATACTCTAAGTATGCCTTCGCTCGTTTGCCTAGAACTAAACCACGTCTTTTCGTTTTATCGTAGGTAGTATTATAGGTTATATAAAAACTCGGTAACAGATTTCTCCGTTACCGAGTTGTTTTTTTTATTAACTGAACAAATTCCGTAACGAATCTGCCCGCGGGGGCTCCCCGCCTACATTTTATCGGGGCAGTCGATTTTAAGGATTTCAGAGCAGTTTTCGAGAGCGAGTCTTACAGCTTCGCAGAGTGAAAGACGAGCAGCCTTGATTGCGTCTTCTTCGCCCTTAACATGACAAGCGGCATAGAACTTGTGGAAAAGTGTTGCAAGTTCCATACTGTATCTTGTGATTCTTGCGGGGTCGTAAGCCTTTGCCGATTCATCGATTTCGTTGGGGAGCGCTGCAAGATGACGAATAAGTTCTTTTTCTTCTGTTTTAGAAAGGATTGTGAAATCAGAGCCCTTTTCAGCGGGAACAGCTCCCTCTTCCTTAAGATTGCGGAGAATTGAGCAGATTCTTGCGTGAGCATACTGAACATAGTAAACGGGGTTCTGTGATGACTGTTCAACCGCGAGAGTGAGGTCGAAATCAAAATGAGAATTAGCCTCACGGAGATTGAAGAAGAATCTTGCTGCGTCGATAGGAATTTCTTCTAAAAGGTCTGAAAGTGTGATTGACTTTCCTGAACGCTTTGAGAGCTTTGCTACTTCGCCGTTTCTCATAAGACGAACCATCTGCATAAGAACAACATCAAGCTTATCGGGATTTACATCAAGGTCAGCCATAGCGCCTTTGAGTCTTGCAACGTGACCGTGGTGGTCAGCACCCCATACGTCGATAACCTTGTCGAAACCTCTTTCAACGAACTTGTTGTAGTGGTAAGCGATGTCTGCTGCGAAATATGTAGGAATACCGTTTGTTCTTACGAGAACATCGTCTACAACTTCATCATCATTTTCTCTTGCAACCTTGTTTGAACAGTAAAGAACAGCGCCGTCCTTTTCATAAGCAAGTCCTTTTTCTTTAAGCTTTTCAACAACTTCCATAACCTTTCCCGAGTTATGAAGTCCGCTTTCTAAAAACCATACATCATAGAAGATGCGGTATTTTTCAAGGTCTGATTTGAGTTTTGCGATATTTAATGGAAGTGCATAATCAACGAGAGCTTTTCTTCTGTCAGCACTTTCAGCTTCAACAAATTTATCGCCGTTGATTTCAGCAAAAGCCTTTGCGTGTTCTATAATGTCGTCACCCTTATAAGCGTCTTCGGGGAGCTCGATACCATCTTTATAAAGCTGTAAATAGCGTACTTCGAGAGAGGTTGCGAATTTTTCAATCTGGTTGCCCGCATCGTTTACATAGAATTCTCTTGTAACATCAAAGCCTGCCCAGTCGAGAACAGACGCAAGACAGTCACCTATTGCACCGCCTCTTGCGTTACCGATATGCATAGGGCCTGTAGGGTTAGCAGAAACAAATTCTACCATAACTTTCTTGTTTTCGCCGAGATTTGTTCTTCCGTAAGAATTTCCTTCTGAAAGAACAGTATCTATAACAACAGAATACCACTTATCAGCGAGGAAGAAGTTTATAAATCCTGGTCCTGCAACTTCATATTTTGAGAAGAAACTTCCTTCTAAATAAACCTTTTCTGAAATAACTTCAGCGATTTTGCGGGGCGGAAGTTTAAATGCCTTTGCACAGACCATAGCAACGTTTGTTGCAAAGTCACCATGTGAACGGTCAGCGGGGATTTCAATGTTGAATGAGGGAATGGGTTCTGCGGGAAGTTCTCCTGATGCAACGCCTTCACCGAGTGCGTTTAATATAATCTGGCGGAGTTCGTCCTGAGAATTCTTGATTAAGTTCATTTTTTTCTGCTCCTTTTATATAGTCAAGAAAATTTCGTTATCTGAAATATAACTTGAATTTATGTCAACTGTGTATTTAAGATAAAGTCGTCCGCCGTCTTCATCGAGTGTGTTTTCGATTTTGTGAGCGTAGATGCCGACTGTAAAATCTCCGAAAGGAGTTCCGTAATGACAATGATGCTTTGTTCCGGGTTCTATTATGAGTGTTGAATTATTAGCACCCTGGCGCTGTATATCAACTATATCGTTTCCTTTACAGGTAACGGTTGTTTTTGAGCCTTCAAAACCCGTTGCTTCGCTTTCTTCATAACTGACAACAACACCATCGGCTGTTTTTTCTAAAGTTCCCGATGTTATGAGTTCGGTTTCAGAGCGTTCTTTACCGATATACTGAACGCTTGTCATTGTGAGAAGTATATCTTTTTTCATAAAATCTCCTGTTAGTCGGTTGTTATATCTGCTCTTTCAAGAGCGAGTGAAATGAGTTTATCCAGAAGCTCGGGAAGAGTAATTCCAAGTTCTTTCATAAGTCTTGGATAAAGGCTTATGTTGGACATACGAGGGAGTGTATTTATCTCACCGAAAGTAATCTCACCCGTAGGTGAAAGGAAGAAACTTGTCATGGCAAATCCACAGCAATCGAGTGATGTGAAGACTTTAACAGCCATGTTTCTTATTGCCTTTTCAGATGTTTCATCGATTTCGGCGGGTGCTATAAGTCTTGTTGAACCTAAAACATATTTTGCATCATAGTTATAGAAATCACCATCGAATGTAACTTCGCCGACGGGTGATGATAAAGGCTTATCCGAACCGAAAACGGCACATTCAAGTTCTCTGCCTGTAAGGCATTCTTCTATTATAACCTTATTGTCGTGTGCAAAAGCAAGTTTTATTCCGTTTGAAAGACCTTCAGCATCATAAGCCTTTGAAACACCGAGTGATGATCCACCGCAAGCAGGTTTTACAAAAACGGGGAAACCAAGGCGCGATGCAACTTCTGATGAAATATCGTCCATACGCTTAAGGTCGGGTCTTGAAACGACAATTCTTCTCGGTGTAGGAATACCGTTTGCTTCTAAAATCGTGTTTGCGATATCCTTATCCATACAGTTTGCTGATGCGGGAATTCCGCTTCCTACATAAGGGATACCCGACATTTCACAAAGCCCTTCGATAGCACCGTCTGTTCCGTTTCTTCCGAATAAAACGGGGAATATAACATCAACTTTTTTGATAGCCGAGTCTTCGCCCAAAAGGATAAATCCGTTGTGGATAGGGTCGGGGCTTAAAACTGCGGGTGTGCAATCGGGGTGACTTTCCCAACGGCTTGTTGTGAGAAGTGAAACATCGCCGGGGTAATAAAGCCATCTTCCTTTTTTGGTAATCCCTACTGCGATAACTTCATATTTATCTTCGGGGATATTTTTTATGATATTTGTCGCCGATGACAAAGATGCATCGTGTTCGGGAGATGTTCCCCCGAAAATAACGGCAACCTTTATTCTTGACAAAATACAACAACTCCTTTTGTATGAGTATTATTCGTCGTCTTTCTTTACAACGGCAATGCCCAAAGCGTCAAGACTTTCCTTGTCAACTTCAGCGGGGCAAGCCGACATAAGTTCTGATGCGTTCTGAACCTTGGGGAATGCTGTTACATCACGAAGACTGTCAGCACCGCACATAATCATGGCAAGTCTGTCAAGACCTATACCCATTCCGCCATGAGGAGCGGCACCATAACGGTAAGCGTCAACGAGGAAGCCGAATTTCTTTTCGATTTCTTCATCAGTAAGACCTAACGCTCTGAACATTCTCTGCTGAAGTTCAAAATCAGTGATTCTTATTGAACCTGATGAAAGTTCAACGCCGTTTAAAACAAGGTCATAAGCCTTTGCTTTTACTTTGCCCGGGTCTGTATCAAGGTATTCCAAGCATTCATCCATAGGCATTGTAAATGGGTGATGCATAGCGTCCCAATGTTTTGTTTCTTCATTCCATTCAAAGAATGGGAATTCTGTTATCCATAAGAAATTAAACTGGTCTTCGGGAATGATGTCAAGCTGTTTAGCAACTTTAAGACGTAAAGCACCGAGTGTTGAAAGAACAGTTGAATTTTTATCTGCAACAATAAGGATAACGTCGCCCTTTTCAGCACCGAGTCTTTCATAGATAGCAGAAAGTTCTTCTTCTTTCATGAATTTTGCAAAAGAACAAGCGGGTGCGTCGTCAACCCATCTTACATATGCAAGGCCCTTGGCACCAATGCCCTTTGCATGTTCTGTTAATTTATCGATTTCTTTTCTTGTAAGAACTGATGCTCCGTTTTTAGCAACGATAGCACGAACGCTTCCGCCGTTTTCGATAGCAGATGTGAATACAGAGAATTCACAAGTCTTCACAATATCTGAAATATCCTGAATCTCCATTTCAAATCTTGTATCGGGCTTATCTGAACCAAAACGGTTCATAGCGTCTTCATAAGTATAACGAGGAAGAGGAACTTTTATTTCTTTTCCTAAAACATCATTGAACACACGGCTTACAAAGCCTTCAGCCATCTGCATAACATCTTCAACATCAACGAAAGACATTTCAAGGTCGATCTGAGTGAATTCAGGCTGACGGTCAGCACGTAAATCTTCGTCTCTGAAACATCTTGCAAGCTGAATGTAGCGGTCAAATCCCGAAATCATAAGAAGCTGCTTATAGATCTGTGGTGACTGTGGAAGAGCATAGAACTTTCCGTTATGAACTCTTGAGGGAACAAGATAGTCTCTAGCTCCTTCGGGAGTAGATTTGATCATCATAGGTGTTTCTATTTCGATAAACCCGTTTTCATAGAAATAATCTCTTGCAACCTTTGCGATTTTAGAACGTGTCATGATGTTGTTCTGTAAAGGTGTTCTTCGAAGGTCGAGATATCTGTATTTAAGACGAAGTTCTTCGTTTGTATTTGAGTTGTCAACAATTTCAAAGGGAGTTGTTTCTGCCTTTGCGAGAACGCGGAGGTCGTCAACGAAAATTTCAACATGTCCTGTAGGGATTTTGTCATTCTTGCTTTCTCTTTCTCTTACAACACCCTTTGCCATAAGAACATATTCAGAATGGCAATCTGCTGCTTTTTCAAAAACAGCCTTGTCTGTTGTTTCGTTGAATGTAAGCTGAACAACGCCTGTTCTGTCGCGGAGAACTATAAAAATAATTCCGCCCTTGTTTCTTACTGTATCGACATATCCGCCGACAGTAACTGTTTCGCCCGCGGTAACAACTTCACCGCAGTAATGTGTTCTTTTAAGACCTTTCATATTGTCTGCCATAATAAATCTCTCCTGTAATGTTTTTGCTGTTATTTATTCTTCGGCAAATAAGCCGTTTACATACTGTCTTTAAGTGCTTTATATGATTTTGTGCATTTTATAGCTATTACAATTCCTAAAACGAGCGTGAAAATTCCGAAAACGACTATGCCTATTCCGATAGCTGTGAAAGAAGAAGATACAATCTCTGAATTCTTTTCATATACTATTTCTTCGGGGTTATCAGGGTTATAGAGAATATTTACTTTCTGACCGTTATACAAATCAGAGTTATAGTAGTTGAGTTCGGTATTGTATGTTCTGCCGTCAATATCGAATTCAATATATACATGCCAGTCGTGGTCTGTGTATGCTCCACCTATCGAGTCTTTAACACGGACCATATTGACTATCGTTGCTTCTGTCGGAAGAAATGTTTCTTTCTTTGCTGCTTCTGATTCAGAAATACTATTTGAGAGGTTTACAAAAATAATACCCACAAGAATTGTTATCAGTGAAGCAACGGCAAGTATTATACCAAAAACTATACCGACGATTTTTCCCTTTTTCAAAGTTTCCATATCATTCATAACAAAATCCTCCTGTTATTCTATACCTTCGCCGAGTCCGCCGTAGCGGTCGTCGTCTCTTTTATACATGTCGCTGTAATCAGCGGCTTTCATTTCATCGACCATAGAAACCTGTGCTTTTGCTTTTTTGTTGCATTTCGCTATTATAACGATTCCTATGATGAACGGAATAAGTCCCGAAACGGTAAGAACTATGCCTACAATCAAGAAAATGGTTGTAAACATTCTCATTCCTTCAAGATATGTTATATCGGAAGGATTTTCGGGGTCATAATAGATTTCAATCTTCTTACCTTCATACATATCTGATGAATACATATCGAGTTTTGAGGTGAGAACTTTTCCGTCAACCAGATAATTTACATAAGCGTCGCTTGAATCAGAAGAACTTCTTATTTCCGAAATTATCGCTTTTGTCGGGAGATAGTTTTCGGCGTGTGATTTGTTAATCTCTAAAAAAACGGCTGAAATTATCAGAAAAATAATTCCTACAAAAAGAAATATCCCCGAAAACACCATAAGCGCTATCCCGACAATTGAGCCTGCAACCTTTATGCCGTTATTGTTTTTAGAAGTTTCCATAACAAATTTCTCCTTTTGTTATTATGAATTCAAGGCCTTTTCTGATTTATACTGTTTTATGAGATAAATTATCCCGATAATCGCCGAAACAACAAATATGCCTTCTATGATAAAGATATTTCCGATAGCAATAGTTGAATTTGAAAGTGTGTGAAGAAGAACGGCTGTTATATAATACTGTATTGTCTTTCCTTCTCTTTTTCCCTTGAAGATGAGATACGAGGCAAAGACATGGAATGTTATTGATGATGCTCTTTCAAGTATTCCGAGAATGAATGTATAAGGCTTAGCACCGCAAAGAGCCATCAGGGTGGGAGTAATAGTCATTCTGTCAACGGGGGACATTGTTTTCAGTATTTCTGAAAATGCTCCCGAATTTATCATTATTATAACGATAAGATTT
>CALGTU010000159.1 GCA_937901465.1 uncultured Clostridia bacterium
TTCCTGTGGTTCTTCTTCACCCGATTGTTTCGCCTTCATAAGTTCTATTCTCTCGCGTCTGAGCCTTTCCTGATAGGCTTCTCTCGCCTCTTTTTCCCTTGCCGCTCTTTCTTCCGCCTCAATTCTTTCTCTCTCGGCTTCGGCTTCTCTCTCAGCGGCATTTATTTCTTTTATTCTGTCAAAAAGATTCTTTTTTTCGTCAGACATCTTTTCCTTTTCCTCCTGTAAAAACAAAGGGGCATCCAGCAAAAACCGATACCCCTTTTATGTTATAATTATTCAGCAATAGGCTTCATTGTCGGGAAGAGAAGAACATCTCTTATAGAAGCACTGTCTGTAAGAAGCATAACAAGTCTGTCAAGACCAAAGCCAAGACCACCTGTAGGAGCCATACCATATTCAAGTGCGTTAAGGAAGTCTTCATCAACCTGAGCGTTAAGACCGCCCTGTGCTCTTCTTTCTTCAACCTGCTTAACAAATCTTTCTCTCTGATCTATGGGGTCGTTGAGCTCTGAATATGAGTTACCCATTTCTCTTGCATAGATAAAGTATTCAAAACGTTCTGTAAATGCAGGGTTAGAAGGCTTTCTCTTAGTAAGAGGAGAGTTTTCAACGGGATAATCATAGATAATTGTAGGCTGAATAAGATTCTTTTCAACATATTCATCAAAGAACGCGATAAGAACATGTCCCTTTGTAGCCTTGTCCCCTTCAGGAACTTCAACATGCTTTTCCTTAGCGCAGGCCCTTGCCATAGCGTCATCTGCCCAGTCGTTATAATCAACACCGGCATATTTCTTAACAGCTTCAACCATAGTAAGTCTTTCCCATGGTGAACCCATATCAATCTTAACGCCCTGATATTCGATAACATCTGTTCCGCAGACATTTCTTGCAATTGTGCGATACATATCTTCAATAAGATCCATCATTCCGAAATAGTCTGTATAAACCTGATACATTTCGATAGAAGTAAATTCAGGGTTATGTGATGTATCCATACCTTCATTTCTGAAGATTCTTCCTACTTCATAAACCTTGGGGAAACCACCAACAATAAGTCTCTTAAGATAAAGTTCTGTTTCAATACGAAGGAACATATCTATGTCGAGTGTGTTATGGTGAGTGATAAAAGGTCTGGCAGCAGCACCTGTTTCAAGTGTATGAAGAACAGGTGTATCAACTTCAAGATATCCGAGGTTATCGAGATAATCTCTGATTTCTCTGAGAATACGGCTTCTCTTAACGAATGTATCTCTTACATTGGGGTTAACAAGAAGGTCAACATATCTCTGACGATAACGCATTTCCATATCCTTGAAACCTGCGTATTCGTTTGGTATCGGATGAAGTGATTTAGCAAGAAGAACAATCTTCTCTGCATGAATAGAAATTTCGCCTGTCTTTGTTTTAAAAACAAAGCCTTCGATTCCTATAATGTCACCAAGGTCCCATTTCTTGAAATCGGCATAAAGTTCTTCGCCTATGTCATCTCTTCTTACATAAGCCTGAATGTTTCCGATATCATCTCTTATGTTGATAAAGCTTGCTTTACCCATAATTCTGCGGTTCATCATTCTTCCCGCAATAGAAACAGTCTTTCCTTCGAGATTTTCGAAATCTGCCTTTATATTTTCTGATTTTGCATTAACATCATACTTTGTAATTTCAAAAGGGTTCTTTCCGTTTGCCTTGAGTTCAGCAAGTTTTTCAAGTCTTATTCTGTGCTGTTCAGTAAGATCCTGTTCTGTGAGCTCAATGTTTTCTGTGTTCTGATTTTCTGCCAATTTAATCTTCCTTTACTTTATAATCTCAACAATTTTCATATTGATAACGCCATCGGGAACCTGAACTTCAACAACATCCCCTGCTTTTTTGCCCATAACAGCCATACCGATAGGTGATTCGTCAGAAATTTTTCCCTGTTCAAAATTTGCTGAAGCATAACCAACAATCTTGATAATTTCTTCTTCACCGAGTTCCATATCAAGAAGCTTGATTTTAGA
The DNA here is from genome assembly GCA_937901465.1 of uncultured Clostridia bacterium. Taxonomy (GTDB): domain Bacteria; phylum Bacillota; class Clostridia; order Oscillospirales; family Ruminococcaceae; genus RGIG4131. Next base: position 2,007 of record CALGTU010000159.1, read on the forward strand.
ACCTATACCAACTTCTGATGAAGAGATATTTGATTCATCAACGATAACCGCATTTGCGATAGTAGCTTCAAGTTCAGCGATTTCAGCCGCAAGCTTAGCCTGATCGTTCTTTGCTTCATCGTATTCAGAGTTTTCCGATAAGTCTCCGTGTCCTCTTGCTTCTTTAAGTCTCTGTTCAATTTCAGTAGATTTGACAGTCTTGAGAAGGTCGAGTTTCTGTTTAAGTTCTTCAAGATTTTCTCTTGTAATCTTAACTGCTTTTGCCATAATCATTTCTCCTTACATAGTTATAAAAGACCAAATTCAATTATACATCATATTATAGGTGTTTGTCAACAAGTTAAAGCGTTGTATCAACTATATCGATTGCTTTTTTAAGCTGAGGATCGCTGTTTTCATCAAGAAAAGCAAGAGCTTCCTGTTCTTCCTTTGAAAGTTTTACTTCAAAATTAGGCTTTATACCAACCCCGTCAAAACAGGGAGTCTTCTTTGTTTCATAGGTAGCAACGGTTATTGTTACCGCCGAACCGGTAGACATCTGCTGTGTATGCTTTACAACACCAACCCCTGCAGTATTTGTTCCTACAAGTGAAGCTTTTCCCGAATCTCTCATAACAACAGCAAAAAGTTCTGCCGCATATGAAGTGTTTTCGTTTACAATAACCGCCATCGGAACATCCTGTGAATATGTGTCATCTGTTTTTGCGATAACCTGAGTATGTCCGTCCTTGAATGTAGCCGTAGCCCAGCTTCCCTGAGGAAGAATATAATTGAGTGATTCTTCAGCAGCTTCAATTACTCCGTCAGAACAGTTTCTTACATCAAATATAAGCTGATCCGCACCATCTGCTATAAGTCTTTCGGCAGCGTCTCTTACCTGTCCCGCTGTTGTCATATTAAACTCAGAAATCTTTATATATCCTATATATCCCGAAAGCATTTTATAACTAACACTCTTAACTTCAGATTTTTTCTTTACAAACTGAAGTTCGGTATCAACGCCTTCTCTTCTTATCGTGATTCTTACAGATTCACCTTCTGTTCCTGTCAAAAGTTCAGAAGAAGCTTCATATCCTGCCGCCAGAACATCGGTGTCATCTATCTTAACGATTATATCACCGATAACAAGCGAGCCCGCCTTATAAGCGTCAGATTCCTCATCGATAGCAGTAATTCTGATATATCCGCTCTCATCTTCTGTATAGTCTATTCCGATACCTGTTGTATATCCCGATTCCTTAAGCTGTTTTTCGGCATATTTTTCTGCGGTATAATAAACCGCATATTTATCACCTATCGATTCTATATAAGCAGCCGAAAGATATGGCTGTGTATCAAGATCATCGACAGATTTATAATAATTCGCCTGAACATACGATTCGATTTCACTGAGTTCTGTTCGTGATGTTCCCGTTGTACTTAAAAGCGAATTGAAAAGGTTCTGTGAAAAGGTCATGGTAAGTATCGCAGTAATCGCAACCGCAACCGCAACGAGACTTATCGTTACCCCTAAAGATACTTTTCTGTTCATCTCTTCCTCCAAGATTTTACTTGAGATACTTCATAGGGTCTGTATGAGAACCATTTTTTCTTATTTCAAAATGAAGATGGTATCCCGTTGAATAACCCGTTGTTCCTATGTATCCTATCGTTTCACCCATAGCGACATTCTGTCCCGCTTTAACAGCAACCGATTTGAAATGTCCGTAAAGAGTTACATATCCGTTTCCGTGGTCAATCATAACATAGTTTCCATATCCGCCACCGCATCCGCAAGAACTCCATTTAGCGTAGTTATGCGAACATGTCTGTGATGCAACGATAACCTTTCCCGATGCCGCAGCAACGGCTGGTTTTCCTGCAATATTTCCGCCTGCTATGTCAATGCCCTTATGGAATGTTCCCCAACGGCTTCCGTAATAGGATGAGATATATGTGTATCCCGGAACAGGCCATAAGAACTGACCATTGAAGTTTCCGCCCATAGTTGCAAGTCTCGCGATTTCCGCCCTGATTGCAGCTTCGGCAGCTTCGGCTTCCTTATCGAGAGCCTCTTTATTTTTAAGATATTCCTGATATTGTCTTTCAAGTTTCTGCTGCTGTGAAGAACTCTGTTCATAAGCGCTGTTAAGTTCTGCTTTCTGAACTTCAAACTCCGCCTTTACCTCTTCAGCTTCAGCCTTCTTTTCTTCAACCTCAGCTTTTGTTTTTTCGAGATTGTCAAGCATCTGGTTAAGGTCGTCTATCATCTTGTCATCATGCTCAGCAACTCTTTCAACAAGTTCCATTCTTGTCAAAAGATCATAAAAATCTGTTGACCCCGCAAGAACAGAAGCATAGTTGTTCCCGCCCGACATATACATCGAACGAAGTCTTTTTCTGAAAAGACCTATCTTTTCCTCGATATCCTTTTCCTGATTTTCTATATCAGTTTCAAGACCTGATATCGTAGACGAAAGTTCATCAATCTGAGCCGTAATGATAAGTATATTTTCTTCAGTAAGTTCTATTTTCTCTGAAATAGCCGCCTGATATTCCTTTTCTTTCTTGATATTGTTTTTCGAAGCGGCAATATTACTGTTCACCGTTGCAAGTTTATTCTGAATAGCTTTCTGTTCCTGCTGAAGTTCAGAAAGTGTCTTTGCCTCAACTTCAACCGGTTCGTCAAATTTATAGGTATAAAAGCTTATGCTTACAGTAGCACAAAGTATAGTTGCAAGGAGTTTTTTAAGATTTCTTTTTATACTCATCTTTTCCTCCTAAACTTTAAGATGCTTTCTCGTACTAGCCGCTGTTCCTATCGCACCGAAAAGAATTCCTACAACTAAATATGCGAGAGAAACCTGAAGCCATATTGTTCCGTAAGGAATAAATTCTCCCATTCCGAGAGCCTTCCATAAATCGCCTTCTTCCTGGAATATTCCTATAACGTTTTCATAGACAAGCCATGTCGCAAGAGATGAAACTATCCCCGCAACAGCACCCGTAAGCATACCTTCAACAAAGAAAGGTATTCTTATAAATGTGTTTGTAGCACCAACATATTTCATAATGTTTATTTCTCTGCTTCTCGCAAAAACACTCGCTCTTGTTGAGTTTGAAATGATAACCATTGAAACAACAGCAAGCGCTACTATGATAGCAGTTGAAATAATCGCAATAGTTGATTTCAGACTTGTTAAGATAGAAGCAAAATCATCGGGTGATTTTATGTCTATTATGTAACCAACAGGCGCAAACTTAGCGTCTATGGCAGTTACCGTTCTTTTCATAACAGAAACGTCAGAAACTCTTATTCTGAAAGCGTCAGGCAAAGGACTTTCTTCGAAATAAGCAAATATTTCATCTGCGTTGTCATATTTCGATTTTTCATCTTCCCATGCTTCTTCTTTTGAATAAAAAACAACCGAAGAAACATTTTCTGTCTGCTTCAAAACACCTTCCATCTCTGCGATAGCTTCGTCAGTGATGTTATCATCGAGATAGATTATAACTTCGTTTCTGTTTTCAATTCCGCTTACAAAACGGTTTATGTTCATAGTAGCAAGAACAGAAAATCCGACAAGTAAAAGCGAAACCGTCAGAACACAGAATGATGCAAACGACATTATTCTGTTTGTCCATATATTTCTTACACCTTGTCCTACAAGGTATTTCATACTGCTAATTCGCATAATATTCCTCCTCCGCATTTTCTCCGGGGAGTATCTGGTCAAATACCACTTCACCGTTTTTCATAGCAATGGTTCTTCCACCGAAATATTCAACAAGCTCCTGCTCATGAGTTACCATAAGAACAGTTGTTCCGCAATTGTTGATTTCCTTTAAAAGTCTTACAATCTGGAAAGAAAGTTCAGGGTCGATATTACCCGTAGGCTCGTCCGCAATAATGATAGCAGGGTCGTTTACAAGCGCTCTCGCAAGAGCAACTCTCTGCTGTTCACCGCCTGAAAGTTCCTTCGGATAACATTTCATTTTATCCTGAAGACCAACAAGTGCAATAACCTTAGGAACTCTAGAACGGATGTATTTCTGAGGAGCGTCAATAACTCTTAAAACATAAGCGATGTTGTCATAAACAGTCATATTGGGAATAAGCCTGAAATCCTGAAAAACAACGCCTATTGTTCTTCGAAGATATGGAATTTTTCTCTGTCTTAACTTATTAAGCTTGAATCCGTTTACAACAATCTTACCCGAAGTTGCCGAAACTTCCTTGAGTATAAGCTTAATGAGCGTACTTTTACCCGCTCCCGATGCACCGACAACAAACGCAAATTCGCCGTCTTTTATTTTAAGGCTAACATTATTCAACGCGTCAACGCCGTTTTCATAAGTAACCGAAACATTTTCAAATTCTACCACAGTAGGTTTCTCCTTCCGAAAAGAAAAAAATGTGTCAAAAACAAATTATAGGGCAACAAGGGCTGTCGGTCAACCGATGCCCTATGCTACCCCTTTTTTCATTTTTTGGCGACTAAAACTTTGTCGGATTAGCCGAAAGATATTTTCTTACCATAAGCGCTATCTTGAAGATAATAGCATGGTCAAATTCTCTGAGGTCAAGACCTGTGAGTTTCTTGATTTTTTCAAGACGATAAACAAGTGTGTTTCTGTGAACGAAAAGCTTTCTTGAAGTTTCAGAAACGTTGAGGTTATTTTCAAAGAATCTCTGGATTGTGAAAAGTGTTTCATGGTCAAGAGAATCAATAGAACCTCTCTTGAAAACTTCATGAAGGAATGTTTCACAGAGTGTTGTAGGAAGATGATAGATAAGTCTTGCAATACCGAGATTGTCGTAGCTAACGATAACCTTGTCTGTATCAAAAACCTTACCTACTTCAAGAGCAATCTGAGCTTCCTTGAATGAACGTGCAAGATCCTTAACGCCCTGAACACATGTTCCTATACCAACATTTACTCTTGTATAGAATTCGCTTGAAAGTGTATCTGAAATCGAACGTGCAAGCTTTTCGATATCCTTTGATTCAACATTGTTCTTAACTTCCTTAACAAGAACAATATCGCTTTCTGTTATGTTGAAAACAAAATCCTTGCTCTTGTCGGGGAAAAGGTTCTGAATGATGTCATAAGCAGAAACATCATTTGAAGATACTATTCTTATAAGAAGAACAACTCTGCTGATGTCAGCGTTGAAATGAAGTTCTCTTGCCTTGATAACAACATCTCCGGGAAGAACGTTGTCGAGAACAACATTCTTGATGAAGTTGTTTCTGTCGTATTTTTCATCGTAATACTGCTTGATGCTTGAAAGAGTGATAGCCATGATTGAAGCATATCTTGATGCGTTTTCGTCTGTTCCTTCAACAAAAACAGCATAATCAGATCTCATATGTGTTCCGAAAGGCTTATATGTAAAACCATCGCGGATAAAAACATCATGAGAGTCGCTGAGGTCAAGCGAAACGAATTCGTTTGTTGTTCCGATTTTTGTAAGGTCACTGCAGGCAATAATTGTAGCTGTTTCGTCAACAACGCCGATAACGCCGTTTACAGTATCCTTCATCTGATGAATAAGTCCCTGAAAAAGTCTGTTAGACATAACTTTTATCTCCCTCGTCGTTTTAAAGTTTGGCTTAAAAGCCGCTTACTCTATTATTATACATAATTTTTCAGGCTTCTGCAATAGTTTTTTGGCATTTTCACTTAACTTTCAACTTTAATTTCATAGTTTTTGCAATATACTCACAAAACCATAGCACCGCCACTATAAATTCTACATTATTTCAGGACAAAAAGTGTTAACAATTTATTAATTTTGTAGAAAAACCACCATTTTCCTTGTTGATTTCTCACAAACAAAAGTCGATTTTGTTACTTTTTTGTAATATATTAAATGGTAGGAAACTTTCTGTTAACAAAATATGAACATAAGGAAAATAAAAAATATCCGATAGCCATAATAGTTATCGGATGATTTCTTATCATTTAAATTACTTGTTTTCGTTGAATCCGCTTTCAACAAGTTCAACGAGTTCGTTAACAGCTGTTTCTTCGTCTGCACCATCAGCGATTACTCTGATTGATGTTCCGCCAACGATACCGAGTGAAAGGATACCAAGAAGGCTCTTTGCGTTAACTCTTCTTTCTTCCTTTTCTATCCAGATTGATGACTTGAATTCATTTGCTTTCTGAATGAAGAAAGTAGCGGGACGAGCGTGAAGACCAACCTGATTCTGAACCATTACATCTTTAACAAACATAGTTTATACCTCTCCTAATCAAATCTTATCTGCCATAGACCAATTGTCTTAACTACATTATACTCTTAAAGAAAATTTCCGTCAATGTCATTTTCCACACAAAAAGCCGGTTGACCGCTTTTTTCTTTCTTTTAGATAAATGAATATCAACTTTTGCGGTCAGCATTTGTGCATTTTGCTATAACTTTTTTAACGATTTTATGAATTTTCACATTTCAGATACCATTATTTTACATTTTTATTCTCAAACGGCAATTTTTCTGCATTTTTTTATCATAATGCACAAAAACAGAGTTAACAAAAATTAACCCTTTTTCTCCTTTTCAGACATATATCTTTCATACATATCAGGACGGTTTTTCTGCGTGATTTCAAGTGATTTCTGCATTCTCCAGTCATCTATGTTCTTGTGATGTCCCGATAAAAGAACCGAAGGAACTTTCATTCCTTCCCATTCTTCAGGTTTTGTATACTGCGGATATTCCAGAAGTCCGTTATAGTGACTTTCATCTTCAAAGCATACGTTTGCCGATAAAACGCCCTCACAAAGCCTTGCAACAGCATCTGTAACGATCAAAGCAGGAAGTTCCCCGCCTGTTAAAACATAATCCCCGACAGAGATTTCTTCATCAACAATCTTGTCAATAATTCTCTGGTCAACACCCTCATAATG
>CALGTU010000160.1 GCA_937901465.1 uncultured Clostridia bacterium
GTGAGTTTGTTGATGCCTGGTTAAGACCAGCGATCTGTGAACGCATTTTTTCTGAAATAGCAAGACCAGCAGCGTTGTCGCCAGCACGGTTGATTGCATAACCAGAAGAAAGCTTTTCAAGGTTCTTAGAAAGACCTGACTGGTTAACTCCTAAAAGTCGTGTAGAGTTCATTGCTGAAAGATTGTGTTGTACTACCATACTAATACCTCCTGTATTATTTTTCCGTCGAAATCATTTCGACTAATTTAATGTAGTAGAAAGTTGGCAAAAGCCTTATTGCGCTTCGGTTTTTGCCCCCACCGTTTAACCGGTGTGTTTCAACTTCTGTCTATTATATCGGCTGAGGTTTTCCAAACTTTAGTCTTTTTTTAAAAAAAAATTATTGTTAACAATTTATTTACAATTCAAAAAATCCCTGCCGTTGATGACAGGGATTTTTATATCTATCGATGGGATTAATACATTCCGCCCATACCGCCTGCTGGCATTGCAGGAGCGGGGTTTTCTTCCTTGATATCTGTTACGAGGCTTTCTGTTGTAAGAACCATAGCCGCAACAGAAGCTGCATTCTGGAGTGCTGAACGGGTAACCTTTGTAGGATCAACGATTCCCGCAGGGATCATATCTGTATAAACTTCGTTGTAAGCATCAAAGCCATAGCCGACTTTTCTTGAACGACGAACCTTATCAATGATAACGCTTCCTTCGAGACCTGCGTTTGCTGCGATCTGACGAAGAGGTTCTTCGAGTGCTTTAAGAACGATCTGTGCACCTGTCTTTTCATCGCCTGAAAGTGATGCTGTAAGCTTTTCAACTGAAGGAATTGCATTGATGAGTGCTGTTCCGCCACCTGCAACGATACCTTCTTCAACAGCTGCCTTTGTTGCTGCGAGAGCGTCTTCGATACGGAGCTTCTTTTCCTTCATTTCGATTTCTGTTGCAGCACCTACTCTGATAACTGCTACACCGCCTGAAAGCTTAGCAAGTCTTTCCTGAAGCTTTTCTCTGTCGAAATCTGATGTTGTTGTTTCGATCTGTGTCTTTATCTGAGCAACTCTTGCCTTGATAGCATCAGCATCGCCGGCACCGTTAACGATGATTGTGTTTTCTTTCTGAACAACAACCTTCTGTGCTCTTCCGAGCTGTTCGATTGAAGCATCCTTAAGGTCAAGTCCGATTTCTTCTGAGATAACCTGACCGCCTGTGAGGATTGCGATATCCTGAAGCATTTCTTTTCTTCTGTCGCCGAAACCGGGAGCCTTTACAGCAACACATGTGAATGTTCCTCTGAGCTTATTAACGATAATTGTTGAGAGAGCTTCGCTTTCAACATCTTCTGCGATGATGAGAAGTTTCTTTCCTGACTGAACGATCTGTTCGAGAAGAGGAAGAATTTCCTGAATTGAAGAAATCTTCTTATCTGTAATAAGAATGAGAGCGTCATCGAGAACAGCTTCCATCTTATCTGTATCTGTTACCATGTAGGGTGTGATGTAGCCACGATCGAACTGCATACCTTCAACAACTTCTGAATATGTTTCAGCTGTCTTGCTTTCTTCGATTGTGATAACACCGTCTGCTGTAACCTTATCCATAGCATCGGCGATGAGTTTACCAACGTTTTCATCAGCAGATGAAACTGTTGCTACTCTTG
>CALGTU010000161.1 GCA_937901465.1 uncultured Clostridia bacterium
AAATCATTGAAAGCGGAAAAACAAGTTATATCAGCATAGAACCTGTTGAATACGACCGAAAGGACAGAACTGCGTATAAATTCGGTGTTTTCGAAATGGATGAACAATTATTCAAAAATAAGGTTCAGGTTGTCGTCGAGGATAAAGAGGGCGACATTCATTCCGCCGAAATTATATCTGTTATAAAAGAAGACGATGATTCTCCCGCAACGGCAATTGTTCTTCTTTTTGAAAAACAGATAAGCATAAAGAATTTTGAAAGTTCGGGATTTATATCGTTATCTTCTTCAACTGTAAACAGAGATGTTCAGTGTGAAGCGATAAGAAAGATAAGAAACAAACAATCCGCTTCAAAATATATGGATAATGTTATTGGAGAAAATTCTCCGTCAGGCTTTGAAAACAAGGATTTATCCGAAGTCGAAAACAGACTTCGTTCGAAAAAATATCCTCCTAACGAAAGCCAGATGGAAGCGATAAGAAAAGGCATAAATTCTAAGGACGCTTTTCTTGTTATGGGCCCTCCCGGAACGGGAAAAACAACGGTTATTCTTGAATGGATAAAATATTTTGTTCTTGTTGAAAAGAAGAGAGTCCTCGTTTCATCTCAGAATAATAAAGCGGTTGACAATGTTCTTGCCAGAATAGCCGAAGAAAAAGATATCGATATGATACGCATAGGGTCAGAAAATAAATTACAGTCTGAAATAGTGCCCTATATGTTTGAGAATAAACTTGCTTCTTTGAGAAACAACATTGAAACCCATACAGATAAAAGTATATCAGAACTTGAAAAAATCATTAGAAAATGGACCAAATACCGCGAATCTTTTGATGCAATATACGATACATATAAATTATATCTTGAAGAATACAGAAAATTCAAAAATGTTGTTGAAAACAAATTCCATCCTGTTTACAGAGATATAAAAAGATTATCTGATGATATAGAGATTATCAGAAGAAAACTTCAGAAATCAAAGGATGATATAGAAAGGTTATACTCGAATATAACAAACTATGAAAATTCGGGAATTTTATCAAAGGCAATCCGTTTCTTGCCCAATTTGAATGATAAGCGCATTATCAAAAACAAAATAAAACAACATAATTATTATAATGACGAATACAGAAAGAATATTTCAAAATATCAGGAACACAAGAAAGAACTGATAGATATTTATAATTGCCTCTTTTACGAAAATTATAATTCTGTATATGAACTTTATCAGAAAGTCAATGATTCAACAGGCGATGTTATAAATATGCCTTTTGAAATAGAAGAAAACAGATGGAATCTTTTTTCGGACCTTTTCAATATACAGATAAATTCTGTCGATGATTTTGATAGGGTTAAAAAGGGGCTTGATGAGAATTTCGAAAAGGCGGATTCTCTTAAACTCACACTTGAAGAATGGCATAGAGATATGGTAAATTCTCAGAATTACGCCCTCAATTCACTTATCCTTGAAAATGTAAATCTTGTCGGCGCGACATGTATAGGAATAAACTCACAGAAGAGATTTGCCAGCCTTAAATTTGATGTTACGATAATAGACGAAGCAGGCCAGATTCAGATACATAATGCACTTGTTCCTATGAGCGTTTCTAATAAACTTATTATGCTTGGTGACCATAAACAGATTCCGCCTCAGGCAGATTCGGAACTTATGGAACTTTGTGAAAACAACGATATTGAAACAGAACTTCTTGAAAAGAGTCTGTTTGAAAAAATGTATGAAAATCTTCCCGAAAGCAATAAGACAATGCTTGATACACAATACAGAATGCCGGGAGAGATTGCAGATGTTATTTCAGACTGGTTCTATGATGGAAAATATTTCTCACACGAAAGCAAGAGAAATCTTAAAAGTCCTGTTCCTTCATTATCGTCAAAACCTTTCCTTATTATAGATACTTCAGCAGAAGCCAACCGTTTTGAAACAAAGATAGAGGGAGCGGGTTGTTATAACGAACTTGAAGGCTCGATAACAAAGAAAGTCGTTGAACATATCATTGATAAGGCCGATTATGATACAAAGGAAATAGGCGTTATTTCGGCATATTCATCACAGGTTTCACGAATAAAGAAGAAACTTAAAGGAAAAATCGGCGAAGATGTAAAGGAAATGGTAGCAACGCTTGACAGTTTTCAGGGACAAGAAAGAGATATCATCATTTATAGTTTCACAAAGAGTTCTAAAGTATCAAGAAAGTATAAGAGAATCGGATTTCTTAAAGAACTCAGAAGACTCAATGTTGCTATGTCACGCTGTAAGAAAATGCTTGTTCTTGTCGGCGATATGGAATTCCTCAGAAACTGTATGAACCAGACAGGACCTGACGGTGAAGAAAAATACGAAAAGAGCGAAAAACAATTTTCTGATTTTATCGGAAAAATCTGTGACGCTGTTGATAATGGCTCGGGCGAAATGATATCATATGAAAAACTCAAAGAAAGATTAGGAGGTGAATAACAGGTGGAAAATAACGAACAGAAAACGATAAAACCTAAATTTTACAGCGATTTTGATTATGTTGCTTTAAAAAATCTTTTGGGACAGAATAAAGGAATTTCTCCCGAAAGCATAGTTCATTTCTCACCTGTATTCTATCCTATCGCTATCGTTGAGATGGATATGGAAGAAAAGGATTTTGAGGATTTTGATACAATAAATATGACAGTTCTCAGAGTCATTTCAGCAGGTATAACCGATTCTGAACTGATATCCGAAACATTGGGGCTTAATGCAAACTATATAGAAAATGTAAAGAAAATCCTTGTAGGATACGGCTTTGTTGACGGCAATATGAGAATAACTCCACTGGGGAAAGAATCGCTTGAACAGAAGAAAAAAATAACTCTTCATTCTTCTTCTCAGAAGTTTCAGATTGATGCACTTAACAGAAGAATTCTTAAAGTTGATAAAACCACTTTTGAAAAAAATCTCAAAAAGCCTTCAAAAACAACACTTGCTGTTCCGCATATAGATTATCGTGGCGCAGAAATGGAAGAAAGTGAAATCAGAAGCATAATAAGAGAAAACCCTCAGGAATACCTCAGAGAAAGAGGAAAATTTCTCAATGTCAATGTTGTTTCGATAAATTCGATAAGGCTTGACGAGGTAAATTATTGCAAATGTTATATGATGAAAATAAGAGGATACGACCCCATTATTTTCTATACAATCGAAGGCAAAAGAAAATTCCCCGATTGGAAACCTTTTGCAATATCATCTGAAATGATGAGAGGGTTGTTCCCCGATGTCGCTGATCTTCCTGTGAATTCTGATGGAGCAAAACAGAAAATATCAGAAATATACAATATGGTGAAGAAAGAGGTTTCTGACATAACTTCTGAAGATGTTTTCTCGATATGCGATTTTGATCCTTATGAATTAAGGGTGTTTCTTGATAAGGAAACAGATGAGTTTATGCTGAAAATCAACATAAAATCTTTCAAAAAACTTTCTCAGGCAATGGTCGATATGATTGCTTCTGTTTCTGAAGACGGAAAGGGTATTTTTATATGTCAGAATCTCGGTGGAAGAGTTATAACAATAACAACCGATGATGCTGAAATAATATCACTTGCAAAGCGCCTCAGGGAAAACGGAAGAAAAATTTCAAAATATATCCAGAAAAATAAGGATTGTGAAAATCCGATAGAAAAGATTTATGATATACTTTCTCTTATCGAGGATGAAGATTAATAGGAAAAGGCAAGGTTAAGAAAAGGAGATAAAAGAATATGCCAAAAATACATGAAATACTTCGTCTTTGCGGAGACGAAGTATGGATATTGTGAATGTTGTTTATTGTGGTTCTAGGAATAATAGGTGTATATAAAAATAACAAAACTAAAGAAGAACACAGAAGATATAGCGAACGAAGACAGATAGAATCTGAAGAAAGAATGAAGGAATTTTAGAGAGAAGAAGCGGAAAAAAGAGAGGCAGCAGAAACGACCCGTAGAATAAGAGAAAGCGAAGAAAGAAAATCCGATGAATATTTTACAGGAATATTCGGGGCGGCGGCTTCCGGTAATACTGAACTCAGGAAAAAAATTCGATTCTCTCAGCCGCGAAGAAAAAGATTTTATATCAAATCTCAAACTTTCTGGCTATGAAATGGTTTCTGATTATGATGAGAGTAGAAATGCCTTTGTTTATTACATGCAAAAGGGCGAAAGTAAAAAACGCATATTCTGAACTTCTTGGCATCAATAAAAATATCTCAAACAAAATTTAATAAAACAAAAAGAATAAATCTCCTTTAAATACAGATACTACTATCACAATTTTGTATTGAAGGAGATTTATTATATTATGAAAGCGACAGGAATTGTTAGAAGAATCGACGACCTCGGAAGAGTCGTTATTCCTAAAGAAATCAGAAGAACTATGAGAATAAGAGAGGGTGACCCGTTACAGATGACATTGACACAAGAGGAGCAGTTTTTAGAAGCGATGTTCACCCTTGAAAACAGATTGAAATAGCGTAGTTTCAGGAAAAATCGACATTTTGAATTTAGATATTCCTGTTCAGATGATTATATAAACCCCGACATCGCATTTTACGGTGTCGGGGTTTATTTACATATAGTGGATTTCATAATGAATTTCTGAAAATCCGATTTGAACTGAGCATACATTCTTTTGCTGAGAATTGCCTTTTCGCCGTTATCCAGAAATATTTCCGAAGTGTTGAAACTTTCAACATGCATTAAATTGATGATAAAGGATTTCTGGCATCTGTAAAATTTATCGAAAGGAAGATCTTTTTCAATTTCACGCAGTGTCCTTGAAACAAGAACGGTATCGTATATTGTCCTTACTATCGTTTGTTTCCCTTTTGCCTCTGCATATATTATGTCGTCGGTGTTTACTATGAAATGCTCGGTTCCCGATTTCAGTATTACGAATTTGTTGTTATAAGAAACGATATAATCGTCAATCGCTCTGAAAAGTTTTTCTCTGTCTATCGGCTTTGTTAAAAATCTGAATGTGTTTACTTCAAAGGATTCAAGTGCTATCAGCGGGAATGAACTTATGAAAATGAGCGTTGTATCAGGGGATTTTTCTGCTCTGTAACGGCGTGAGGTTTCCATTCCGTCGATGCCTTCCATCTGATAATCCATAAAAACGATATCAAAATCCGTCTCGCCCGAAAGAAGTTCATCGCCCGAAGAAAACTCTGTTATATCCATTTCTGTATTATTGATTTCAGAGTATTCATTCAAAAATCCGATAAGAGAATCACGCATTGCTCTTTCGTCATCACATATGGCAATTTTCATTTTCATCCCTCCCGACAGACAGTCATTTCTTTCATCAAGTATATCATTTTTTACAGTCATTTTCAAGAGTTTTTGACCGTTCATTCCCTTTTTTAGCCCGTTCATTCCCTTTTTATTGTTTTTACTTTAAAAATAGTATATAATTTTACGGGGAATTGTGTGTACAGAATACATGAAATTTCGGGTTTATTCAGAACAGAAAAGGAGTTTTTAAAATGAGTCGTGATTTAAGTTTCTGGAAAACAAAAAGAACAACAGCGAATTGTCGCAATAAAATTGACATGATAGCTCCATTTTAAAATGATATTATAATCTCAGAGGTGTTTATAGATGCAAAGTAGCAAGGCTTATGAATATCTGATAAAACAACTGAATGCAACAGGGTCGGAAAAAAAGGACGGATATAATCCACATGTTCTGGAAGAAATATATGACTGGGAAAGAAATGAAGCAGAGGATTTGATATGGAATGCTTTTTACAGAGAGCGTGATACAGATATTCTGGTGTTGTTTCCGAAGCTGAAAAAATATAACGGCATAAAGGCGTTAAAAAAAATAGTTAATGATTATGAGATTCCGAGCGAGACAAACATTCTTATTTCTTATCTTTTGTATCAGAATACAAGAATCAATAATAAGTATTTGAAGTTAATTGAAATGAATATTGTAAAATCAAACTACAATTATTCTTATATTGCATCAATAAGCGATTTGAAACCCTCGAAAAAAGTTTATAAAATGCTGATCAGAATATATGAAAGATGCACGGAAAAGATTGCTTTATCAGCTACTATTGATGCTATTTTATTCAATAAGGGTTTTATAAAAGATATATTTGATATAAATCAGGTTCAGAAATCAGAATTTAGAGAGTTAAGAATGATATTCAAACAGGCGCCACTTGATGAAAGAAAAACTATGATAACGAAGTTGGAAAACGGGGAATTTGACCAGTACAAATAATGAGGTTGAATTTTATTTAAAACAGAATAGAGGTAAAAATATGGCAGTTGGATTTAAAGTTGAATTTTTTTGGTATCAGATAGGAACAGGTGATTTTCTGCATTCGTTTTTTTCAACGATAGCATATAACCTTGAAAATAAAAACTGGGGCAGTCGTTTTCCTGTAATTATGAATGAACTCTATCAAGGGAAAATGAGTGCTGAAAATGTTGATAAGGCTATAACAGAACTTGAAATAATAAAAAAAGAGCTTAAAAAATATCCCCCTCAAAAAGCTATATGGGATATAGACGATTTATCAAAGCAATCCCCTTGGGGAGATAATATCAGTAAAGATATAACGGATTTGTCAAACTATTTTGTAACAAGTGATGGAGCAGATTTTCTGACTATCTTTTTACACGCGTTGGAAAAATCGAAACAGATGAATTGCGATTTGGAGATTAAGGTGTTATAGTTTTTCGACATAGTATGCGCAGCATTTGCGGCTTAATATTTATCAAAAAAGAAAAATCCAAATACCTCAGTTGATGATTTGGCTGATGATATGACAAAGACAGCACGAAAATTAATGAGCCAAATTAACAATAGAGGATGGACGGAAAATTTGATAAAAGATACGGTGGATAATCCATATACATTAAATTGAGGTGGCTAGAATGGATATTTCAGAAGTATATACAGTCATTAAGACTCTTGAATACAGTGGAGAAAAATATATTAATCTTGTGGAGTTGGATAATTTACTAAAAACAGACATTCTAATAGAAATGGAAGAGTGTCTGATTACTCCGTATTATATCCATAATAACAAGAGGTTGGAATTATATCAATATGAATTTTGCTGTACTGATAAAGTTTGTTTTGAAGAATATATTTTAAATTTGACAGGAAAAGAAAAAACGGAAGATATCCCTGAGGAAATTTGGGAACTTAGAAAAAAATGCTTTTCGATGTGTGGTAGCGTAGATACGTTAGTTGGTTTTATAGAGTTTCTTTTTAATGATCAATCGCTCAAAAAAGAGATTGAGAAAATTTTTGGAAGTTGTTCTATAGAAAATTTATATGCAATAGTATATTGAATTTGATGTAAATAATTATAATGGC
>CALGTU010000162.1 GCA_937901465.1 uncultured Clostridia bacterium
GATTTGGTTGATTATCCCGACAGAGTAAAGGCTCATGCGAATATTGTGCTTTCCAAGACATCAAACGAAGGTGCAATAGCCGAACTCATAGAATACATCTCAAAGCAACAGGAGGATAAAGCTAATGGATGAAATGATTAAAAAACAACTTGCCATAACTGCTTGCAAAGTAAGAATGGGCATTATTGAGGGCGTTTACAACGCAAAATCGGGACATCCCGGCGGATCACTCTCAATCGCCGATCTTTTGACATATCTTTATTCCGTAAAGATGAATGTAGATCCTAAAAACCCTAAAATGCCCGAAAGAGACAGACTTGTTCTTTCTAAAGGACATACAGCTCCCGCTCTTTATTCGGTTCTTGCAGAAAAAGGATTTTTCCCTAAGGAAGAACTCAAATCACTTCGTCATATAGGTGCTATGCTTCAGGGACACCCTGATATGAAGGGAACTCCCGGTGTTGATATGTCAACAGGTTCACTCGGTCAGGGCATTTCAGCCGCTTGCGGTATGGCGCTTTCAGCAAAGCTTTCAGGCGACGCATATAAGGTTTATGCAATTCTCGGTGATGGTGAAACAGAAGAAGGTCAGGTTTGGGAAGCAGCTATGTTTGCCGCACACAATAAGCTTGATAACCTCGTTGCAATAGTTGACTTCAATGGTCTTCAGATTGACGGCCCCATAACAGAAGTTTGTTCTCCCGTTCCTTTCCCTGAAAAGTTTGAAGCTTTCGGCTGGCATGTAATCACTATGGACGCTCACGATTTCAACGATATCGAAAGAGCGTTTGATGAAGCTGAAAAGATTTCAGGAAAACCCGTTGCTATTATCCAGAAGAGTGTTAAGGGTAAGGGCGTTTCGTTTATGGAAAATCAGGTTTCCTGGCATGGTGCTGCTCCTAACGAAGAACAGTATAATCAGGCTATGAACGAACTCAATGCAAAACTTTCAGAACTGGAGGGCAACTAAAATGGCTGAAATGGTAAAAATCGCAACAAGAGACAGTTACGGAAACGCTCTTGCTGAACTCGGTGAAAAACTTGATAATCTCGTTGTTCTCGATGCAGACCTCGCTGCAGCAACAAAGACAGGTATATTCAAGAAAAAATTCCCCGAAAAATTTATAGATTGCGGTATTGCAGAAAGCAATATGATAGGCGTTGCGGCTGGTCTTGCTACAACAGGAAAAGTAGTTTTTGCATCATCATTTGCTATGTTTGCCGCAGGAAGAGCGTTTGAACAGATAAGAAACTCAGTAGGATATCCTCATATTCCCGTTAAAATCGGTGCAACACACGCAGGTATCTCTGTAGGTGAAGACGGTGCAACACATCAGTGTAACGAAGATATCGCCCTTATGAGAACAATTCCCGGAATGACAATTATAAACCCCGCCGATGATGTTGAAGCAAAGGCAGCAGTTTTTGCAGCAGCAGAACACGACGGCCCTGTATATCTTCGTTTCGGAAGACTTGCAACACCCGTTTTCAATAACCCTGAAACATATAAGTTTGAACTCGGAAAAGGCGTTCAGCTTAAAGACGGAAACGATATAACAATTGTAGCAACAGGTCTTATGGTTTACGAAGCAATTGTTGCCGCAGAAGAACTTGCAAAAGACGGAATAAACGCAAGAGTTATAAATATCCATACAATAAAGCCCATTGATAAGGATATTATCATCAAGGCAGCTAAAGAAACAGGCAAGATAGTAACAGTTGAAGAACACAGCGTAATAGGCGGTCTCGGAAGTGCTGTTTCAGATGTTGTAACAGAAAGCTGTCCCGTTCCCGTGATCAAAATCGGAGTCAACGACAGATTTGGTTATTCAGGTCCCGCGGTTAAACTTCTTAAAGAATTCGGTCTTTGCTCTGAAAATATCATAGAAACAGTAAAATCAGCACTTAAATAACTGAAATTAAAAGGCATTTTCTATATGAAAATGCCTTCATTTTTTGCCTTTTTTCGTTGAAATTTCTTTTCTGTTGTGATATTATTAAAGTGTGTAACCATTTTCACAATCAGAGGTGATATGATGAAAAATAAATCAGGCGGAATTTTCAAAAGTATAGTAGTAATTCTGCTTTGTATAATGATAAATATAATAGGAAAAAACCTTGCAATCCATTTTACTCTTCCTTTGTGGCTTGACACAATAGGAACCTGCATTGCCGCTTATTTTACAGGTATCTGGGGTGCTGTTGTAACAGCGGTCGGCGGAATTGCCTTTTATGGCATTTTCTTTGAAACCACATGGTATTACTACATAATAACCGCTGTGATTATCGCATTTTTCTATGGTTTATGCGTTAAAAAAGACAGATTCATGAGTTTTACAAAGGCTATGCTTTCAGGCTATTGGGCAGGTATCATTTCAATAATAGTTTCTGTTCCCGTAAATATGTTTGTAAACGGTGGGAAAAGCGGAAATTACTGGGGCGGAATATTTTTTGATATGCTTATTTATAAAGAAACTCCGATATTATTCTGCTCGATATGTGACCAGCTTGTCATTGATTGTATAGACAAAATGCTTTCGGTTGCGATAGCTTATCTTATAATTATTCTTGTAAAGAAAATCCCGTTAAAAAAATCAATAACAATTTCAAAAACCTTCTCCTTCTTTGTCGCTTTCTTTGTATCATTCACAATTCTTCTTTCATCACCCGTTGATACTTTTGCCGAAAGCAGAAAAGAAAATTTTGTAGCAACGATTTATGATAATAAAAACGGACTTATTTCTTCCGAAGCAAACGCGATAGCCGAAACTAATGACGGCTATATCTGGATAGGAAGCTATGCCGGTCTTACAAGATTTGACGGCAGGAATTTTGAATTCATAACCGAAGGCGGAATAACAAGCGTAACCGCACTTTTCACAGACAGCAAAGGAAGACTTCTTGTCGGAACAAACGATAACGGAATAGCAATCTATGAAAACGGAAAATTTTCTTTCCGTTCCTCAAAAGACGGACTTTCAGCAAATTCAATACGTTGTTTTGCTGAATCCGATGATGGTTCAATCTATATCGGAACAACCGATCGTATCTCAAAAATGTCAAAAAGCGGAGAGATAACAGTTCTCGATTCACAGATAACCTATGTAAACTCAATGGTTTTTGATAATGGTAAACTTGTTTGCGTAAATAACTATGGCGAACTTGTTGTAATAGAAAACGACAAGGACGAAAAAACATATACTCCCGATGTTGAAAATGCTTATTTTACCTGCGTTGATAAAAACGGAGATGATATTTTTGTCGGAACATCAGGGGATACATTTGAAAAAATAAGCATAACAGATAATGGTTTTTCTGTTATCGACAGAAAATCAGATGACGAACTTATCTCTGTCCGTGAAATACACAGAGACAGCAAGGGAAGAATCTGGATTTCAGCAGACAGTGGAATAGGCTATGTAAAAAACAAAACGCTCCATAAACTTTCTTATGATGATTTTGACAGCTCGATAGAGGGCATTCTCGAAGATTATCAGGGAAATATCTGGATTGCATCGTCAAGATACGGCGTTATGAAACTTTCAGAAAGCTATTTCGAAAATCTTTTTGAAAACAATCATGCTACAAACTCTGTAACAAATGCTATCTGTTATCATAACGGACTTTATTACTGCGGAACAGATAATGGACTTGTGATTATAGATAATTTCTCTAAAACAACAGTAGAGAATGAACTGACAGAACTTCTTTCGGATGCAAGAATAAGATGCGTTTCAAAGGATTCAAAAGATAATCTGTGGTTTTCTACATATAGCGATTCGGGACTTGTAAAGTATTCGCCCGAAGGAGAAATAAAAACCTTTACAACTACAGACGGAACAACATCAGACAGATTCCGTTGTTTCACAGAGCTTTCCGACGGAACTCTCGTTTTCGGAACAAACAGTGGTATCAACTTCATCAGAGATGATAAGGTAATAAATACTCTTACCGATAAAGATGGTCTTATGAATCAGCAGATTCTCTGCCTGCTTACAGATAAAGACGGACTTCTTTATGCTTCAAGCGATGGCGATGGAATATATGTAATAAAGGATAATAAAATCATTGATAATATTTCTCTTGATGATGGTCTTACATCCGGCGTAATTTTAAGAATGATACCCTATAACGAGGGATTTTTCGTTGTAACAAGTAATTCTCTTTGTTATCTCGAAGACGGCAAAGCAAGAACTTTAACAAATTTCCCTTATTATAACAACTATGATGTCAAGATAATCGGAGAAAAGGCATGTATCCTTTCAAGTGCGGGTATATATCTTGTTGATATAGAAGAACTTCTTTCGGATAAAGAACTCAATTATAAACTTTATGATTATCACGACGGACTTTCAGACGCACTCACAGCAAACTCCTGGAATTATGTTGATAAATCAGGAAAACTCTATTTCTGTACCAATGGCGGAGTAAGCTGTTTCTACCCTTCAAAGATATATAACTATGTTTTTGAATATCGTTACAGCCTTTCATCTGTCAGATCAGACGGACAGAATATCGCGATATCGGGTGATACAATAACTATTCCTGCTGAAAGCAGATTTGTTTCTCTCGAGGCTTCTGTAAGAAACTATCTTGCTTCAAATCCCAAAATGCGATTTTTTGTGAAAGAACTCAATTCAACTCCTTCAACCTATGATTATAAAAATCTTGAATCAATTCAGATTACTAATCTCGAAGAGGGAGAATATACCGTCTGCATACAGATTTTAAGCGACGACGGAACAGTTTTAAGCGAAAGAAATTATACTCTTATCAAAAAACCTCATGCATGGGAAACTTCCTTGTATAAATTCTATTTAAGGGGAGTTACTATATGGATTATTATTGCAACTTTATGGATGATAATCACAACAGGAACAACAATAAATAGCGATAAGAAGATGGAAAAAATGAGATATCAGGCTAAGAGTGAATTTCTTGCCAATATGTCTCATGAATTCAGAACCCCCGTAAATACCATTCTCGGCATGAATGAAATGATAATGCAGGACGCCGAAAGTGATACAGTTTTAGAATATTCTGATAACATCAAAACAGCGGGCGCACGTCTTATGACAATGATAAACGATGTTTTGGATTATTCAACAATTGAATCGGGCAAACTCGAACTGACATCCGAAAAATACGATCTTGAAAATCTTCTTCGCGATGAAGTTGCTGTTTTAAAATATACAGCAGGAAAGAAGAATCTTGAAACGGTTGTTGTTATTGATGATAATCTTCCGATAGAGGTTGAAGGCGATTATCACAGAGTAAAACAGATAATGGATAACCTTGTTTCAAATGCCGTTAAATATACCGATGAAGGTCAGATAACATTCTCAGTAAGCGGTGAATCCATTGATGATGACAGCTTCATACTCGGAATAACAGTTGCCGATACAGGATCAGGTGTTGCCGATGAAAATTTTGAAAAGATTTTCGATAGTTTCGACCGTTTAGGCAACAGAAATAAAGTAATGGTAGAGGGAACAGGACTCGGACTTTCAATCACAAAGAACCTTGTTGAAATGATGAACGGAACAATAGATGTCAAGAGTGTTCTAGGCTCAGGTTCTGTATTCTCGGTTAAAATTCCACAGAAAATATCGGGCGATAAATCGATAGGAATATTCAATTTCACACCCGAAAAGAAATTGAAGAAAGCCTTTTATGTTGAAAACGTAAAAGTTCTTGCTGTCGATGATAACCGTATGAATCTTGCGGTTTTAAGCGGACTTCTTAAAAAATACGGAATTGTTCCCGATACCGCACGTGGCGGAGAAGAGTGTTTTGAACTTTGCAAAGCAAATAAATATGACCTTATTCTTATGGACCATATGATGCCTTCTCCCGACGGTATTGAAACTATGCATAAGATAAGAAATGAAAATCCGCTCAATAAAGAAACATCAATAGTTGTTTTAACAGCAAATGCCGTTTCGGGAGCGAAACAGAAATATCTCGATGAAGGTTTTGATGACTATTTAAGTAAACCCGTTGAAACAAACTTCTTGGAACAGGTTCTTTTAAAGCATCTTCCCGAAGAGCTGATAACAGAAATTTCCGATGAAGAAAATTCATTTTCTTTATCTTCTCCGACAGATTCAAACGATGGTGAAATAGACAAAAACATGGGCCTTAAGTATTGTGGTTCAAGTGAAGAACTCTATAACGAAATCGTTGAAAGCTATTGTACAGAGGGAAGAAAATACAGAGAAAAACTCATAACTTATGTTGAAAACGATGATATGCAGAATTATGCGATAATAGCACATACACTCAAAAGTACATCTCTTAACATAGGAGCAAAGAGATTTTCTGAATTTGCAAAAGAACATGAATTTGCCTCAAAGCAGAACGATAAGGCAAAGATAAAAGAATCATTTGATGATTTTCTTACACATCTCGATAAGGTTATTTCAGAGGCGGAAGAAATGATAGGTATTTCTCATGAAGAACTGCCTAAACTTCATCATAACGAAATTTCAGGTGAAAAATACAGATATATGCTCGTCGAACTGTGCGATTATATTGAAGGTTATGAAATGACCGAATCGCTTGAAACAATAGATAAACTTCTTTCAGTTAAAACAGACGATGGTATTTCTGAAAAAGCAGAACCTCTTCTTTCTGAAGTCAAAAAACTCGTAGACGATTTTGATTATATAACCGCGTCAGAAAAACTCGGAATTTTTATTAAAGAAAACGGAGCTGATAAATAATGAAAAGAACAATA
>CALGTU010000163.1 GCA_937901465.1 uncultured Clostridia bacterium
CGAAAAAATTGATAATGGAAAAGGCTTCGATTGGGGAAAGACGTCCTCTGATTATGCTAAATATCGTGATATTTATCCTGAGGAATTCTATCAGAAAATTCTTTCTCTGGGAATATGTAAAAATGGTCAGGATGTTTTAGATATCGGAACAGGAACGGGAGTGATTCCACGCAATATGTATCGTTTCGGTGCGAAATTTACAGGAACGGATATTGCTGAAAATCAGATTGAACAAGCGAAAATTCTCGCAAAGAATTCTGATATGAATATTGATTTTTTATGTTGTCCGACAGAAAAACTAGATTTCCCCGATGAAAGTTTCGATGTTATAACAGCTTGCCAGTGCTTCTTTTATTTTGATCATGAAGAAACCACTCCGAAACTCTATAAAATGCTTAAAAAAGGCGGAAAATTAGCATTGCTTTATATGGCATGGCTTCCTTTTGAGGACAAAATTGCAGGAATGAGTGAGAATCTTGTACTTAAATATAATCCTGATTGGACAGGCTGTAAAGAAACAAGACATGATATTTTTATTCCCGATGTTTATGATAAGTATTTTAATCGCATTCACAATGAGATTTTCGATGTTAAAGTTCCATTTACTCGTGAAAGCTGGAATGGAAGAATAAAAGCTTGTCGTGGAATAGGCGCATCGCTTTCAGAAGAAAAAGTTGCCGAGTTCGAAAAAGAACATCAAGAGATGCTATTAAAAATCGCACCTGATAATTTTGATATACTTCATTATTGTGCGATTTCTGTAATAGAAAAAGTATAAAATCAAATTTATATAAAGGAGTAAAAAAATATGACACTTTATGAAGAACTTGTCAGAAGAGGACTTATAGCACAGGTTACTGACGAAAAAGAAATAAGCGAAATGATTAATAACGGAAAGGCTACATTCTATATAGGTTTTGACCCTACAGCAGATAGCCTTCATGTTGGTCATTTTATGGCACTTTGCCTTATGAAACGTCTTCAGATGGCAGGAAACAAGCCTATCGTTCTCATTGGCGGTGGAACAGCAATGATAGGTGACCCTTCAGGCAAAACCGATATGAGAAAAATGATGACAAAAGAAACAATCAATCATAATGTTGAGTGTTTTAAAAAACAGATGAGCAGATTTATTGACTTTTCTGAAGATAAGGCCATTGTTGTCAACAACGGCGATTGGCTTTTAGACCTTAACTATGTTGATGTACTTCGTGAAGTAGGTGCTTGTTTCAGCGTAAATAAGATGCTTACATTCGAATGTTATAAGCAGAGAATGGAAAGAGGACTTACTTTCCTTGAATTCAACTATATGATAATGCAGAGCTACGATTTCTATATGCTTTATCAGAAATACGGCTGTAATATGCAGTTCGGTGGAGATGATCAGTGGGCAAATATGCTTGGTGGTACAGAACTTATCAGAAAGAAGCTTGGAAAAGACGCTCACGCTATGACAATTACTCTTCTTCTCAATTCAGAAGGAAAGAAGATGGGTAAAACAGAAAATGGGGCAGTATGGCTTGATGCTAATAAAACAACACCTTATGATTTCTTCCAGTATTGGAGAAATGTTTCTGATGCCGATGTTATCAAGTGTCTTAAAATGCTTACTTTCGTTCCTGTTGAACAGATTGAAGAAATGGAAAAAACAATGGAAGGCGCAGAGTTCAATAAAGCTAAGGAACTTCTCGCTTATGAACTTACAAAGCTCGTTCACGGCGAAGAAGAAGCAGACAAGGCTCGTGAAGCTGCAAAGGCTGTATTCGGCGGTGCAGGACATTCAGAAAATATGCCTACTGTTGAAATTACAGAAAATATGTCAGTAGCTGATCTTTTAGTAACAGCAGGACTTGCTGCTTCAAAATCAGAAGCAAGAAGACTTATTCAGGGCGGAGGAGTTTCTGTTGATGACAGAAAAATTCAGGATTTCGCCGAAATTATCGAAGTTTCTGATTTCGTAATTCTCAAAAAGGGCAAGAAGTCTTTCACAAAAATAGTTAAGAAGTAAATAAAAATCCCACAGATTTTACTCTGTGGGATTTATCTTTTTTAAACTTACTGTTCACTCTCAGGAAGATGAAGCTGTTTAACAGGAATTCTCTTTAAAGGAGAGTACATATATTTAGGGCAACTGAAATCAGCCTTTACCATGCCTCTTTTTTCACAAAGAACCATATTGCCGTCTTTAGCACGAGAGCCGAAATGACAATACTGACACTGAGGGGGAATATCGTTACCGAATAATTTTTTCTTAGCCATAGCAAACACCCTTTCATAAAATGTTTATCTATAAAAATTATATCACATATTTTTTCTGTTTGCAACAGTTTTTTTATCCCATAAAAGATATATTATCATTATTATTAAAATTACAGAAGGCATAAGAGAATCTTCTCTCGAACCTATATAAATAGCCTCTGTAGATACTGTAATGCTGATAAACTTTACAGCAATTTTAGTTATAATTTCAGATAAAAAAGCAATTACAACTCTTGAAATGAAAAAGTATCTAAAAGAAAATCTGTTTCCGATTATGGTTTTTATCTGAATTATAACAGATATTCCACCGAATGAGAATAAAGCAGTTACAATAGGTAAGAAGTTGAACATATCTTTTTTAAATTCGGTAAGATTTGTTATTTCGATTAAAGAATTTAATATAGCTGAAAAATTTTTATCAATTCCCGATTTAGAAAGTAAAAGTTCTGTAAATACAATAATAACCGATGAAAAAATAATCATAATGCAAATTTTAAAAAGTGATATCGCTGAGGATTCTACTGCTGAAATGATAGTTTCAGCGGATATTTTTATTTTTTCTTCTTTTTTTATAGGATTTTCCGTTTTTTTAAGAATTCCCGATAATATAGTGAATAAAATCGTTGATATGGCTATTGAAAGATATATTATAATTCCTGCTTTTTTAGATGAATATAACATAGGTGATGATATTCCAATAACAAAAGCGGGGGAAGGCATATAGCAGAAAGACAACATTCTTTCTGCTTCTTTTTTTGATATTTCATTATTATCATAAAGTTCGGTAATATTTTTTGCACCAATAGGGTATCCGCCTGTAAAACTCATGAGAAATACAGAAAATAAATTTTCATTTATATGTAATATATGCTTTGAAATAAATCTGAATGGTCTGCTGAGATATCTATGCAGGCCACTTTTTATTATTACCGAAGAAATTACCATAAACGCAAATAAAGATGGAATTACAATTTTAATGCATCTTTCAATTGAATTTATAATTGATAATGATATTTCTTCTGAATATATAAGAGTAAGTATTGTAAAACCTAAAACAAAAACAGATAAAATTATATTTTTAAAATGTTTCATATCATTTCTCCTGATAAAGTATATAAAAGCATAGATTATAATATATATTTATATACGGGAGATGATCCGACTATGAAGAAAGAAAACAAATTAAAATCTTATTTCAGAAAAAATCTTTATCTTGATACAACCGTTTCAATAAATGATAACAGAGAGGTTATAGTTGAGAATTGTAAGAAAATCCTTGAATATAACGATATATTTATAAAAATATCAACGTCAACCGTAACTTTTCAGATATGGGGAAATAATCTCAGAATTAAAAATTATGAGGATAAAGGACTTATAATCGAAGGTGTTATATCAAGCGTCGAATTTTTATAGAGGTGTTGCGATTTGTTTAAATCTTTAAGAGGAATTATAAAACTTGAAATTTCAGGATCAGGTTATGAAAAATTACTTAATGATATGAACGAAAATTCAATATCTTGTTTTAATGTTAATTCAGAAAAAGAACATCTGTATCTTGAAATATATAAAAAGAATTTTCCAAAAGTTGATGATATCTGTAAGAAATATAATCTTAAAATAAGTGTATTATCAAGAAAAGGTATTATATTTAAAATATTGCGATATAACAAAAGATATGGCGTTATAATAGGAATTCTTTTATTAGAAACATCTATAGCAAATTTAATTGTTTGTTTTTTTTCTTCTAAAGTCACTATTGAAGATTCTCCTGTAGTCCCACAAACAATTATAGAAT
>CALGTU010000164.1 GCA_937901465.1 uncultured Clostridia bacterium
AGGAGGAGAATGGCTGGAGACTTGCCTCAGATACCTACGCGATATATAACGAAAGCACCGACAGATACGTGTAGAAGAGTAAAAATATAAGCGTTAAGTGCTTGTCGGACGGGGAGTTGCCGATCGAACGAAAGATTTCTTTAAGAAATTTGCGGTGTGATTTTCGCATCCCGCTGATGCATAATAGAAGCTGTTCATTTAAGAGCTCGGTATTATGCACACAGCATAATTACAAGGAGGAGTATAAATGAATAGCTTTTTTTCTATGTTTAAACGTTCTGCTGAAAGTCTTAAAGATCTTCGTACAATAACAACAACAGGAATTTTACTCGCAATGGCGGTTGCAATAAGATCTCTTGCGATTCATATCACACCAGACCTGAGAATTATTTTTACATTTGTTCCGCTTTGCGTAATAGCTATGCTTTATGGACCTGTTGTTTCGGGAATGTCAGCGGTGGCTCTTGATATCATAGGATATATTATTGATAACAGAGGTGCAAGGGGATACAGTCCTCAACTTGCTGTAGTGGTTCTTTTGACAGGCGTTATATACGGATGTTTTCTTTATCGTGATAAGATAAGTCTTATTATGATTATACTCGCAAGAGGAATTGCTGTAATACTTTGTAATATATGTCTCAACTCATATTTTTTGTATTCTTTGTATATAAACAAGGATTTCAGCATATTTACTGCAGATAAGAACGCGTGGAATATGTTTATGACCTGGCTCTGGACATCTTTTAGATTGCCGAAAAATCTTGCTGAACTTCCGCTTGATTTTATAATTCTGATAGTTGTTCTTCCGGCAGCACTTACTGCATATAATCGAGTTACAAAAAATACTAAAAAGAAAGTTGTTACTGATAAAAAATCGGAGGATTTGTTATGAAAGTGAAAGTTGGTTTTATAGGAGCAGGTAATATGGGCACCGCTATTATGCGAGGTATTGCGTGCGGAGAACTTTCTGAAAAGATTTCTATTTATGCAACCGATGTTGATGAAAATAAGTTGAAATCTCTTGAAGAAATAGGTGTTACACCTGTTTTGAATACAGAAGCTTTGATTAGCGAATGCAAGTATGTTTTTCTTGCTATTAAACCGCAGATGTTTGATGAAGTGCTTGATGATTACGGAAAATATTTTACAGGAGAACATGTAATAGTTTCTATAGCTGCTGGGATAACAGATGAATATATAAAATCTAAAACTCTTTCTGATGCAAAAGTTGTGCTTGTTATGCCTAATACGCCTTTTCTTCTCGGAGAAGGTGCTACCGCTCTTTCGA
This sequence comes from uncultured Clostridia bacterium, assembly GCA_937901465.1. Taxonomy (GTDB): domain Bacteria; phylum Bacillota; class Clostridia; order Oscillospirales; family Ruminococcaceae; genus RGIG4131. The sequence continues at coordinate 1,292 of CALGTU010000164.1, forward strand.
AAGCACTTCCCACAACTGATGATGAGTTTGAATTTGTTTGTGATATTTTTGAAGCGGGTGGAAAAACTGCTGTTGTTTCAAAAGATAAAATGAAGGAAATTATAGCAATAAACGGAAGCAGTCCAGCGTTTATATATCTTTTCTCAAAAGGGTTTATTGACTATGCAAAATCTGTTGATATTCCCGAAGAAACAGCAAAAACTTTATTCTGTAAATCTTTGATTGGTTCTGCTAAAATGATAATGGATAGCGGATATTCAATAGATGAACTTATAAAAATGGTTTCTTCTCCCGGCGGTACAACACTTAAGGGACTTGATGAACTTTATAGCGGAAATCTCACAGAAATTGTTGAAAAATGCTGTAAAGCCTGCACAGAACGTGCATATGAACTTTCGAAATAAGTCTTTTTTATAAAATATAATCATATACTCATAAAAAAGGACAAGGAGTATATGATTATGAAAGTCATGGATAAAAAATCAAAATATCGTTCCGTGCGTATTTCCGGAGATGTGTTTTTTACTATTCTCACAATTGTAGTGCTTTTTGGAGCGTTTGTTGGTTCATTATATTATCGCGAAATATCGGCGATGGATTTTGTTCAAACATTTTCTGTCGTCGATTATTTTTATGAAAATGGATACGCAATATCCTTTTGGAAATCCTTTCTCTGTTCTCTTATAAATAATACGCTCTTTATAATGGCTGTTTTCGTGTCAGGGACATGTATGATTGGTCAACCTGTGTGTATAGCTATTTTACTTTACAAGGGAATTTGCATAGGAACTTCGCTTGCGTTTGCTTATTCTAATGATAATATAACAAATTTTTTCGTTCTGTTTTTGCATATTATTCTTGATGCAGTTGTTTCTACATTTGTTTTTGTTATTGCTTCGAAAGAAGCAATAAGATTTTCAAATAAATTTTTGAAATTTGCGATAAGTAATAAATTTGATGATGATTTTAATAAAAACATGAAATTGTACCTATTGAAATTTGCTGTGCTTTTTGTTATAATTATTCTGTTGTCTTTGATCCAATCAATATTTTTGATTCTGATAGGATAAAGAAAATTATTGTAATATTTTAAATAAATCGGAGTGTTAAAACAAATGGGATTATTTTATAATTATAAGGAGTCAGGCTCTGGTGTTTCTAAAAACGGACCTAAAAAAAGCAGAGTAAGAATCTTTTTTGAAGTGCTTGCTAGAAAATTCTGGAATCTTATTTTGATAAATATTATATATGGCATTTTTTGCATTCCGATTTTTACAATCGGACCTGCAACTGCTGCTGCGTTTAAAGTCCTGAAGAATTATTCTATTGAGAAAAATGCATTTGTATGGAGCGATTTCTGGAAGAGTTTCAAAGAAGATTTTAAAGTTTCTTTTCCTTTGGGAATTATTTATTTCATCGCATTGGGTGGAATTGCTATAGGAATGTATATCTATCCTGAATCTATGGGAGAAAGTGATTTATATAAAGTTCTTATGGTTGCAACTCTTATTGTAGGGTTGATAGTTATTGCCTCTGCTTTTTTTGCTTTTCTCATGGCATCTACTATAAAGCTTTCGGTTAAAGATATTATTAAAAATGCTTTTATTCTTACAATAGTATCCGGTTGGAAGGGGATTCTCGCTTCAGTTCTTGCTATAATTGTTATAGGACTTCCTATTGTTTTATTTTTACATATAGGTAATCTTCTTATATTGTCGGTTAACCTTTTGATTTCTCAGTCTCTCGCCGGACTTATTGCGTCTTTTATATGTTATCCGTTTGTTCAGAAATATGTTATTGAACCTTATTATAAAGCGATTGGAAAAGATAATCCTGAATACGACTATCTTAAACCTGAAGGGATGCAGGATGCTCCTGTATTCAATGATAAGGGCGGGGAAGAAACTCCGGTTGTGAAGGCTAAGAAATCAGGAAAAAATAAAAAAACAATTTCTTAAAAAAGCCTTTACAAACATATTTGAATGTGATATAATAATTAAGCAAGTGTTTGCATGCTGATTACTTGGATTCAGGAATAAGCCGATTTTTCGGAGTTTAACCCACCTTTTTCTAAGTTTTTGGTGAATAAATATTATTAAAGGGGTGCATTAAAATGATGCTCAAAGAAGAAAAAGCTGCTGTTATCGCAGCAAACAAAATCAATGAAAACGACACAGGTTCACCTGAAGTACAGATTGCAATTCTCACAAAGAGAATAAACGATCTTACAGACCATCTCAGAACACACAAGAATGACAACCACTCAAGAAGAGGTCTTTTTAAGATGGTAGGTCATAGAAGAAACCTTCTCAACTATCTTCAGAAGAAGGATATCAACAGATACCGTGCTATAATCGAAAAGCTCGGAATTCGTAAGTAAGAATAATGTTTCTAAGAGGCAGTCGGGGATTTTCCCTTCTGCCTTTTAGCGTTAGTTTAGGCAGTAGAAATTAGCATTAAATTGTGTGGTTTTGTCTAAAACCATAGAGTTTATTGCTAAAGCTGCTGCCGTTAATTTAAAAGGAGGCAGTTTAAAATGTTTGAAAACTACAGAGTATTTGAAACAACTTATGCAGGTAGAAAACTTGTTGTAGAAACAGGTAAAACATGTGAACTTTCAAGCGGTTCATGTTGGGTAAGATATGGCGAAACAGTTGTAATGGCTAATGTTACAGCAAGTCCTAAACCACGTGAAGGGGTGGATTTCTTCCCTCTTTCAGTTGATTATGAAGAAAAACTTTATGCGGTAGGAAAGATTCCCGGATCATTCATGAAGAGAGAAGGCAAACCTTCTGAAAAAGCAATCCTTACATCACGTATGGTTGACCGTCCTATCAGACCTCTTTTCCCTAAGGATATGAGAAACGATGTATCTGTTGTAATGACAGTTCTTGCTGTTGACCCTGATTGTTCACCTGAAATCACAGGTCTTATTGCTACATCTATTGCTATTTCAATATCTGATATTCCTTGGAATGGACCTATCGGTGGTATTTCAGTAGGTCTTGTTGATGGCGAAATTGTACTTAATCCTACTCTCGAACAGAGAGCAAAGACAGATCTTAACCTTACCGTTGCAGGAACAATGGAAAAGATCGTTATGATTGAAGCTGGTGCTAATCAGGTTCCTGAAGATACAATGCTT
>CALGTU010000165.1 GCA_937901465.1 uncultured Clostridia bacterium
CGGGAAGAACTCTTGATGCGTGGTAGTCGTCAAAAAGCTTTCCACCAAATTCGAGATAGAGTTTTCCACCGAATTTTGCTATTCTTTCTCTGATGTGTTCAGATTGAAGTTTAAGGTATTTATCGTTATCAAATCCGACCCTTTTCATAAAAATCCTCCATACCAAATAGAAATATAAATCAAAGAATATTATACCACCCGACAAAAATAATGTCAACCGAATTTAACTATTGCAAAAGCATTTTTCCTATGATATAATTACATAGATAGCTCATATTATTATAATGTGTATAAGGAAAGAGGTTTTTATTGTGAACATAAAAATCACTGCTGACAGCACATGTGACCTCAGCCGAGAGATTATAGAGAAATACAACATTGATATTCTTCCTCTCTATGTTGTTGAGGACGGAAAATCTCTAAGAGACGGCGTTGATATTTCTCCTGAAGATATTTTTGATTTTGTTGATAAAACAGGCGGCTCGGTTTCAACATCTGCCGTAAACACAAGCGACTATATCAACTATTTCACAAAAATGAAAAAATATTGCGATGCAATAATCCATATAAACATAAGTTCGGATTTTTCAAGTTGTTATCAGAACGCTCTTATCGCTGCCGAAACAGTTGAAGGAGTTTATCCTATTGACAGCCGCAACCTTTCAACAGGAAGCGGACACATTGTCGTTGAAGCCGCAAAAATGGCTGAAAGCGGTGCTTCTCCTGATGAAATAGTTTCTGCTATGAAAGAACTTACAGAAAAAGTTGAAGCAAGTTTCATTATAGAAAAACTTGATTATCTTCGCAGAGGCGGAAGATGTTCCGCACTCGCAGCACTCGGCGCAAATCTTCTTTCTCTTCGCCCCTGCATTGAAGTTAAAGACGGAAAAATGGGTGTCGGAAAGAAATACAGAGGCAATATGGTTAAAGTTGCCGAACAATATGTAAAAGACCGTCTTGAAGGCAGAACCGACATTCAGACAGACCGTATATTCGTTACTCATTCGCCTAGCGACAGAGAGCTTATTGAAGCTGTAAAGGCAGAAATTCCTAAATACTGTCAGTTTGACGAAATAATCGAAACAGACGCAGGCTGTACAGTTGCATCGCATTGCGGTCCCAATACAATAGGAATTCTTTTCAAGAGAAAATAAAGGAGTTGTTTTTGTGCCAAAGGCATTTAAAATTTTAATAGCAGGTGCTGCTGTTGCAGTTGTTGCAATAGTTGCGGTAGTTCTCATTTCAACATCATCATCAAAAAAACAGGCCGAAGAAATTATGGCATCGGCTGTTACTTTAACAGAAAATAATTTTGATGCTGTTACATATTTTATGATAGCTCAGTTACCGCCAAAGCCTGAAAGTGAATTCAGCTATGATGATTTCCCCGAAGGAACAGTCCCCTGTGATACATCTGTTTTTGCTGATTATAACGCGCTTAAAACTTTCATCGAAGGAACATACATCCCCGATGAAGCATCGAGAATTCTCGGAATGAAAGTCGGAGAAACACCACGTTATTTCGAAGCAAACGGTCAGCTCTGCAAAACAACCGCATCACCTGACCTTACATACACAAAAGATTTTTCGGGATACACAGTAAAGCTTGTTGACTATACAAAAAACACCGCCGATGTTACCGTTACAGTTGCAGAAAACGGCAACCCTTCAGAACTTCACCTTAAAATGCTCAAGAGTGAAGACGGAAGATGGTTTTTAGAAAAGATGGTGTATTAATTTAAAAATAAAAAATAGCTCGATAGCGAAGATTTCGTTATCGGGCTTTTATTTTGGGGATATAAAAACAAAAAAGTCGAAACATTCTTCAATGTTTCGACTTTTCGCTATGGTCGGAGTGACGGGACTTGAACCCACGGCCTCTACCACCCCAAGGTAGCGCGCTACCAA
>CALGTU010000166.1 GCA_937901465.1 uncultured Clostridia bacterium
TTCGTGATACAGACATGGCCAAGGAAATGATGTCATTCACAAAGAACCAGATTCTTTCACAGGCATCACAGGCTATGCTCGCTCAGGCAAATTCACTTCCTCAGGGCGTTCTCTCACTTCTCCAGTAAGATTAACCAGAGGATTAAGAATTCAGCTTAACCGAATAAAGCGTATTGCGCAACGCAGACGATTAAGCATAATAAAGCCACCCATTCGGGTGGCTTTTCTTTTTTTTAATTCATAGTATGCATTTTCTGTGTCATAACGACTAGGAGTACCAATGTACGCCGTCGTCGTTATTCCTTGAAACTACATACTCTGAATTGAAAAATTTATGGGTATGCATTTTTTTGTGTCATAACGACTAGGAGTACAAATGTACACCGTCATCGTTATTCCTTGAAACTACATACTCTGAATTGAAAACCGATCCTTGTGCATTTTCTGCGTCATAACGATAACAGAAAAACCGATACAGAAAATCTGCATCGGCTTATTTGTCTTTCAAAAGTTTTACAATAACAATTTCGGGACGGTTGAAAAGTCTTAACGAACCAAGACCGCGACTCAAAACCATCTGAGTTCTTCCTTTTTTATGAACACCCTGATAGTATTTCGGGAAAAGTCTCTTTCCCGGAGCAAGAATTCCGCCCATTCTGCCAAGCCTTACCGCACCTCCGTGCATATGTCCGCAAAGAACAACATCGGCTTTCCATTTCGCATAAACATCAAGAAAAAGAGGGTTGTGTGCTAAAAGAACTGTAAAACGATTGCTTTTTTCGCCTATAAGCATTTTAAGGTCGTTTTCGGTAAAAGGCTCAGGATAACGATAATTTCCTTTTTCATCTTTATAAAAATGTAAACCACAATACATTCCGTAAAGATCAATAAATTTTTCTTTTTTCTCGATACTTACCTTATCGTTTAAAAGGACCTGAACCCCGTATCCGCGAAGAACGGAAAAAAGTTCTGAAAGCTGTCTGTCGGTAAGGTCAAGCTCGTGATTTCCGATGATGTAATATGTCGGATATTCTTTCGCGACCGCTTTTGCAAGGTTATAGAATCCCCTGAAATGATAGTCCTGTCGGCTTACCATATCGCCCGTCATAACGACGATATCAGGATTAATTTCTTTTACTTTCTGTATAATATTCTTTGTTTTATACCCAAAGGAGCGGTTGTGAAGGTCTGAAAGATGACAGATTCTGTATCCTTCAAACTCATCGGGGAGATTTTCTGAAGATATATCATATTCAGTTGTTTCAAGAGTATAGTTTTCATAGAAAAACCACGATGTAAGTGCTAAAAGACCTGTAAATCCCAGAAGTCTTTCAAATAAATTCCTGTTCAGACATATCACCCCTTTAAATACAATTTTACAGCATTATTTTACCATAATATTTTATTTGTGTCAAAAAGCAAAAAAGTCTTTTCTTTTTATTAAATGTATGATATAATATTTTTATATATTTTCGCTTGGAGGAATTTTTTTAATGAATATATACTCATTGGGTATCGATGTTGGTTCGACTACCGTCAAAACGGTCATAATTGACGATAACAACAATATTCTTTTCTCGAAATACGAACGACATTTTTCCAAAGTAAAGGAAACTGTTGAAGAACAACTGAAACTCATAATGAAAGACTATCCCGATGATAAGTTCCGTCTCTGCATAACAGGTTCGGCGGGGCTCGGTCTTGCTACAAAGGCAGAACTTCCATTCGTTCAGGAAGTTTATGGTGCTTTTATAGCAGTAAGAACAGCTTATCCCGAAACCGATGTTGTTATAGAACTTGGCGGTGAAGATGCCAAAATCATCTTTATAACAGGTGGCGTTGAACAGAGAATGAACGGTTCCTGCGCAGGCGGAACAGGTGCATTCATAGACCAGATGTCATCACTCTTAGGTATCACAACCGATGAAATGGATATTCTTGCATCAAAATCGGAAAAGCTCTACCCGATAGCATCAAGATGCGGAGTTTTTGCAAAATCCGATATCCAGCCCCTTCTCAATCAGGGTGCTAAGAGAGAGGATATTGCCGCATCAATCTTCCAGGCTGTTGTTGAC
>CALGTU010000167.1 GCA_937901465.1 uncultured Clostridia bacterium
CGATAGGCATGCCTTCACGGAGCTTAAAGTTAGCAACTGATTTCTTAGCGCGGCAGATAACAGGCTTCTGACCTGTGATTGCTGCGATGTCAGTCATTATAGCGTCGATTACCTTTGCGTTTTCCTTTGCTTCACCAGCACCAACGTTGATTACAACCTTATCGAGCTTGGGGATCTGCATAACGCTCTTATAACCGAACTTCTTCATCATAGCGGGAGCTACTGTGCTGACATAGTATTCTTTTAATCTTGCCATTTGTATCTCCTCCTATATTAATACTCAGCGCCGCACTTCTTGCAGCATCTTGTCTTCTTGCCGTCGGCAATTTTGTATGAGGGCTTTGTGGGTTTGCCACACTTAGGGCAAACTGCCATAACCTTGCAAGCATAAACAGGAGCTTCAGTCTTAACGATTGTTCCCTGTTCGCCCATTCTTCTGGGCTTAACATGCTTTGTTACAAAGTTGATGCCTTCAACGATAACTTTGCCTTCCTTGGGTGAAACTTCAAGAACTTTACCTGTCTTGAGAGTTTTCTTATCATCTGAATATTTGTCTGCGAACTTTCCTGTAAGAAGTACTACAGTGTCGCCCTTTTTAACATGTAATGAATTCATCTTAACGACACCTCCTGATTAAAGTACTTCGGGAGCGAGTGAAAGGATCTTCATGTAATCCTTGTCTCTGAGCTCTCTTGCAACAGGCCCAAAAATACGGGTTCCTCTGGGGTTTTTGTCTTCTCTGATAATTACAGCTGCGTTTTCGTCAAAACGGATGTATGTTCCGTCCTCACGACGAAGACCCTTTGCTGAACGAACGATAACTGCTTTTACAACGTCACCTTTTTTAACAACTCCGCCTGGTGTTGCTTTTTTAACGGAAGCTACAACTACATCGCCGATGTTTGCGTATCTTCTTCTTGTACCGCCGAGAACTCTGATGCACATGAGTTCCTTTGCGCCTGTGTTGTCTGCTACCTTAAGGTATGTCTGCATCTGTATCACAGTGCGTTCCTCCTTTCAAAAATCAATAGGCAAGAGGGCGTTTATTTAATATTAAGTTATTAAATGTTCCCTCTTCCCGTTTGTTTAAATTCTTATTACTTAGCCTTTTCGATTATCTGAACAAGACGCCATCTCTTATCCTTTGAAAGAGGACGTGTTTCCATAACTTCAACGAAATCGCCGATATTGCATTCGTTCTTTTCGTCATGTGCCTTGAGCTTCATTGTTCTTTTGATGATCTTCTTGTAAAGGGGATGCTTTACATTATCGACAATAGCGACAACGATTGTTTTATCCATTTTATTGGAAACTACCTTGCCTGTTCTTGTCTTTCTGAGGTTTCTTTCTTCAGTCATCGTGAAACTCTCCTCCTTCCGTTAAGCGTTCTTCATTTCGTTTTCACGAATGATTGTTTTTACCTTTGCAATGTCCTTCTTGACAGCCTTGATTCTTGTGGGGTTGTCGAGCTGGTTTGCTGCGAGCTGAAATCTGAGTGCGAACAGTTCTTTCTTGAGATCATCAAGCTTTGATGTAAGTTCAGCTGCTGACATATCGCGGATTTCTGAAATTTTCATTACTGTTCGCCTCCTTCATCTTTCTTTATGAATTTACATTTTACAGGGAGCTTGTGCATAGCAAGACGCATAGCTTCTCTTGCTGTTTCTTCGCTTACTCCGCTGATTTCGAACATTACTCTGCCGGGCTTAACTACTGCTACCCAGTATTCGGGAGCACCCTTTCCTGAACCCATACGAACGCCAGCGGGCTTCTGTGTAACGGGCTTATCAGGGAAAATCTTGATGTAAACATTACCACCACGCTTGATATATCTTGTCATAGCGATACGGGCTGCTTCAATCTGATTTGATTTGATCCATGCGGGTTCAAGTGCCTGAAGACCGAATTCGCCGTTTGAAACATAGTTTCCTCTTGTAGCCTTACCGGTCATTCTGCCTCTGTGAACTCTTCTGTACTTAACTCTCTTTGGAAGAAGCATTTGCGTTACCTCCTTCTGTGCGTTTTCTTCTGGGTCTTGCGGGTCTTTCGGGCTTTTCAGCAGCAGGAGCTGTCTGGTTTCTCTTGTCGCCCTTAAGAACTTCACCCTTGTATATCCAAACCTTTACGCCGATACGACCGTATGTTGTAGCAGCTTCTGCTGTACCGTAGTCGATGTCAGCTCTGATTGTCTGAAGGGGAATTGTTCCTTCATGATAGCTTTCTGCACGAGCGATTTCAGCGCCGCCGAGACGACCTGAACATCTGATCTTGATACCTCTTGCACGAAGCTTCATTGCTCTGCCGATTGACTGCTTCATTGCTCTTCTGAATGAAACACGGTTTTCAAGCTGCTGTGCAACGCTTTCAGCAACGAGCTGAGCGTCGAGGTCAGGCTGCTTAACTTCAACGATGTTGAGTGAAACACTCTTGTTCATCATCTTTTCGATTTCAGCCTTGAGCTTATCAACTGCTTCGCCGCCTCTGCCTATTACAAGGCCGGGCTTTGCGCAGAAGATGTTGATTCTTACCTTATCTGCAAATCTTTCGATTTCAACCTTAGGAATTCCTGCTGAATACAGGCTCTTCTTGATATAGTTACGAACATTATAGTCCTCAACCAAAGTGTCGCCGAAAGTAGCTTTATTTGCAAACCAGCGGGAATCCCAGTCTTTAATTACGCCTACACGAAGACCGTGTGGATTTACTTTCTGTCCCATAGTTAACCTCCCGACTATTCTTTTTCTTTGAGAACCATTGTGATGTGTGAGGTTCTCTTCATTATGCGAAATGCTCTACCCTGTGCTCTGGGCATGATGCGCTTCATTGTAGGTCCGGGGCAAACGAAACATTCAGCTACATAGAGGTTATCTCTATCCATGCCGTTGTTGTTTTCTGCGTTTGCGATAGCGGACTTAAGAAGCTTTGAAAGGCATTCAGAAGCAGCCTTAGGTGTTGCGTCGAGTGTTGCGAGAGCGATCTCAACGGGCTTATTTCTGATAAGGTCGAGAACGATCTGAACCTTTCTGGGCGCTATACGAACATTTCTTAAATATGCTCTTGCTTCCATTTATGAACTCCTCCTTCCGCTATTTACCGTTGTTTGATGTCTTTGAACCAGCGTGGCCCTTATATGTTCTTGTGGGAGCAAACTCACCGAGCTTGTGTCCTACCATATCTTCTGTAACATATACGGGAACATGCTTTCTTCCATCATAAACAGCGAATGTATGACCGACGAATTCAGGGAAAATTGTTGAAGCTCTGCTCCATGTCTTAACAGCCTTCTTTTCGCCTGCTTCGTTCATCTGAACTACTCTTTTGTAGAGGGCTTCTTCAACGTAAGGGCCCTTCTTGATACTTCTACTCATTATTCATCTGCCTCCTTCCATTACTTACCGTTTCTGCGTTTTACGATAAACTTATCGGAGCGATTATGACTCTTACGAGTCTTGTATCCGAGAGCGGGCTTGCCCCAAGGAGTAACAGGTCCGGGACGGCCAACAGGTGATT
>CALGTU010000168.1 GCA_937901465.1 uncultured Clostridia bacterium
ATCACTGCCGATACAGTTATAATATCGGCATTTTCTATGGTGCTTCAACTTCTTTCAATAGCACTGAATATCGTTATAACAAAAAATATGGGTGAAAGTGCTGTTGGAATTTTATCTCTTGTTTCGCAGTTTTTTGTTTTTGCTTTAACTCTTTCAAACGGAAACATCTTTTCTGTTTCAAGCAGATTTATTTCCGAAGAAATAGGAAGAAAAGGCAATGTTGAAAAAGTAATTTTGTATTGTCTTTTTTCGGGAGTCGGGCTTTCTGTTTTGTTTTCTGCAATTCTATTTTTTCTTGCTAAAAAAATCGCAGATGAAAATCTTTCTCTTATTGCAATAAGGATAATGGCATTATCTCTTCCGCTTGCAACAACGGGAAGTTGTATAAAAGGATATTTTCATGCAAGGCGGATAGTTATTATCCCCTGCGTTGCTGATTTTACAGAGTTTTTTGTGAAAGGCGTTTCTCTTATATCTATGATGCTTATTTTTGTAAAAAACGGCATCATGGATATTTTAACCTGCTCTGCGGTTTCTGTTATGACGGGTGAGGTTATATCCTGCATTATGCTATGTATTTTCTATGCAAGAGAAAAACTTCCTTCTTCAGATGAAAACGCAAAACTCTCTTTCAAAGAATTTATAAAGCTTTCTCTTCCGATAACTGTCGGGGCTTATATTTTTGTTCTGCTTTCGGGGGCAAACGAAGCACTTGTTCCCTTAATGCTCAAAAACTTTTCAAATTCATATGAAACAGCACTTTCGCAGTATGGCATTTTTGAGGGAATAATCATTCCCGTTATATTCTTTCCGTCAACACTACTTCAGAGTCTTTCGCTGATTCTTCTTCCCGAAACAGCAAGAGAAACACAAGCCGAAAATAAAGAAAGAGTAAAAGAACTATCACAGGACGCTTTGAGAAAAGCATTTTCTATTGCGATTATTTCGGCATTTTTCATATTCTCATATGCAAGTGAACTCGGCGGAATGTTGTCTGACAGTCCACTTGTCGAGAAAACGCTGAGGCTTATATGCCCCGTTATTCCGTTTATCTATGTTGAGATAGTTACAGAAAGCATTTTAAAAGGAATGGGCAGACAGACTTTCTGTATAATAAATTCAATGGCTGAATACATAATAAGGATTTCGGCAGTTCTGATTTTTGTAAGGATGATAGGTTTTTACGGTGTTATCGTTTCATATTTTTTAAGCAACATAATCTGCAATATAGTAAGAATAACCGCCCTTATGAAGCTTACATCTATGACATTTGATTTTGTCGGGAATATTCTTATCCCTGTATTTTCCGCTATGGTTTCGATAAAACTTTCACGCATATTATGGTCGGTTTTCCCTATGGGTATTTTTTCTCTCATAATATCAGGAATTTTTGCGGTAATCCTATTTATTCTTATAACTGTTGCACTAGGTAAATTCTGTCTTAAAGAAACAAAAAAGAGTACCTTTGTTTAAGGTACTCTTTTTATTTGTTAAGTTCTTCAAAGTGTTCTTTTGTCATAACGTTTGTATGGCCTTTTCTTACTTCTTTCATCAAAGGAACATAAACATCATCGCAGGAATGATGATAGATAAAGCCCAACTTTTCCTGAACTCTTTTCGACTTTTCGTTGCCGTCATAACATCCACACCAGACAGTAGTCATATTAAGTTCTGAAAACGCTCTTTCAAGAAGTGCTTTTGCCGCTTCAGGAATAAGCCCTCTGCCCCAGAAATCTTTTCCTATCCAATAACCGAGTTCGCATTCGTCTTCTCTGTCGGTCATATCGGTAGCATCACCTGTCATAAGAGAAATGCTTCCTATCGCAATATTGTCTTCTTTAAGGCAGACAGCATAACATTCGTCGCTACTGAAAACTGTTCTTATGATTTCAAGGCTTTCTTCTGCTGATTTATGCGGCGGCCAGCCTGCTATGGGGCCTATCGCTTCGTCTTTTGCGTATTTATAAAGACTTTCAGCATCAGATTCTTCCCACTTTCTTAAAATAAGACGCTCTGTTTCTATTTTCATTTTTATATATCCTCTCTGTCAGAAATTTTACTTTGCCATAATATAGAGTGCGGCCAAAACAGCAAGTATAACCACTCCTATTCCGCCTATGACAAGAAAAGATCCGGATTCGTCATCTGTGTAATATTCTGTCGGTTTATCGGGGTTTATCATAATTTCTTTTTCATCGCCGATATGTGTCTTTGAAGGTCTGCCGTATACATTATTACATAATTCTACGGCCTGACCATCGTAATAAATCCGATAGACATTACATACACGACCGTTCTTTCTTTTAACTCCCGTACATTCAGCGAGAATCGGCATATTACATCGAGTTCTTCTTAAAAGTTTCATTAACCTATAAACTATCATAACTATTCCGACTATCGCCAAAAACGCCAATACAACATATGCTATAATTTTCATACTGATTGAATAGGTTATCACCTTGCCGAAATTAACATCATATATAATGCTGAGAACAACAATTCCTATTATGGGAACAAGAAGCATTTTAGGATCAAAGGTTTCTCTTTTCATATTCTTTCTGAAACCGGGAAAGTAACCTATCAGAGTGATAACCGGAAGAATCATCTTCATGATAAATTCTGATTTCATTGATTCTGAAAATAATATTCCAAGAATAATTATGCCCAGAATCTCAATTATGAACAAGACAGTAAACAATGTTCTAAGCAATTTATCTCTGTTTTCTTTTTCCATATAACACCTCTTATTATTCCGGAATCGCCATCATAACAATAGCAAAAATCATAACAAGAATTATTGCAAAACCTATTCCGCCTATGATTATTGATGATGCTGCCATTTCTTCGGGAGCGAAATATTCTGTCGGCTTATCGGGATTTATCAGAAGTTCTTTTTCATCGCCGACTCTTACATCAAGGTTATTGCTGTAAACATCATCACAGAGTTTTATCGTTTCGCCATTATAATAGATTTCATAAACGGGACAAGCAAGCATATGTCCGTCGTTTGCCGTTTCACGAAGTTCGATACATTTCGCTGTAACAAGATATGAACAGCGTTTCTTTCTGCCGAAATATTTTGAAACGGCAACAATAACGAGAATAATTCCGACTATAAGGAAAAGTGTCATTAAAATATAAGGCATATTTTTATCAAGAAATGAAATCATATTTTCAGCTCCGAAATACAGAATAAGTGTTGCGGCTATACCCGCTAACCCGACTATCACAAAAATAAGTGCTATCGGATTGAATTTTTTGTTTTTAGCTTCGTTTACGATAGCCGCTATTCCGAAAACAAGGAAATACTGTCCCAAAACAGCGGGAACAAGCCCTGCCCTTCCGGTTTTTGCAAAGAAAATCATAACTACAATAGAGGATATAAACCATATTACAAATATGACGGATATTATAATCTCAAAAGGAGAATATTTTTTGTCGTTCATAAGATTACCTCAACCTTTGATTAAGCAGGATTATGGGTATTGACAACCTCTGATTTAATCTTACTTTAAAGAAATATCAGCTGATAAAATTGCATGGTCGGGGACATATCCTTTTTCTTTATTATGCTTCTTTATGTTCTTAACCGATTTCTCCCATTTCCAGTCATAAGTTGTTTTATCTACTGAAAATCCTTTTGTAAAAATATGATCATATCTATACTGTGTTTTTAGTTTATACGAATATTCGTTTTCATTTTCAGGGGCAGAATTTTTATAATCATATCCTTTTTCGGCATAAAGCTTTTTTATCGCCTGAATATTATATTTTTTCTGATTTTTACCCTTATAATATTCAGCATAATTTTCAATTTCATTTTCATTGCCATAGGATTTATAATTATTGAAATCTCCGACCATTATTACTCTTTTGGCCTTATTGAGTTCTGGCAATCCGAGTATATTTTTTAATTGTTTCAGTCTGTATTCCTGTTCATTTTCATCATATTCCCCCGAATGCACCCTAATGCGAAGGCCTACAATATAAGCTTCTTCAGATCTGATTTTTGTTTTTAAAATCAGATAGTTATATTTATAACCAAAACAAACATCTCCGACTATACTTATGTCATCACTTTCTTTTACAGCAATGAGAATATCTGCATTTCCGTTTCCGCTACTTTTACCGCGTGATTTCAATATGTATCCATTTTTTTGCATTTCTTTTTCGAAATTTCCGCCTTTATTGGCATCTATATTATATTCTGTCAATACTACTATATCCGGTTCTCTTTCATTAATCTCATCTGCAAGGCATGACAAACATTTTGTTTGGTTCATGTTTTTCACATTCCACTCAATGATTTTCATTTATTCTTCCCCCTTGATTTCTGATAATGACAAAATCGTTCTGATATGATTTATTATCAGAAACATATCAATGAAATTATATCATGATTAGAGTGAAAAATCAATAAATCTGTATAACAGAATCTGAATTTGATTTCAGATAAAAATATTGTGTCAAAAGGTTGAAATTGTTAACAATTTGTGATAAAATAATGTCGTGTATAAGTATACATGAAATGTTTATATATTTTTTCAATATTTTCAGAAAGGAATAGGCGTTTTCAAAGCGCAGGTTTGATTGATTATGTTATTCGAAAGCCCTTTTACAATAATCCCTTTGGTTCCATTTATTATTTCTTTGGTTTGTTCGGTTGTTTTTTTCATTCTTCCTATAAACAAGGATATTAAAAAAGCTCAGCGGTATCCTTTGTTTTACATGCTTATATGCGAAGTATTTTTATATACAATAATTATGTACAATGCTTCTCTTAAAGTGGCATATCCCATCATTTCAAAAGCCGCACTTCCATATCTTCTCATAGTTATGGCCGGGCTTCTGATATTCCATATACTCTCTCTTGTTGAAATTGTAAGAAAGCTGATAACAACAAAGCCTTCTGAAAAATTATCGCTTTCAGACATGGATAAAAATTCTTCTTTTATCTATGCCGATCTTTTAGGAAAGCTCAATAAAAACAACGAAGATGACCGCAGTTTTCTCAAAAGAGTAAGCGTAATAATACTTCCTATGGCATGCATCGGGTTTATGTATCTTGTTTTCGGTGTATATGAACTTTATTTTTCAAACCGCAACGAATTCAAATTCGTTTTCATGGATATATTTCCTATATCTTTGTTGTGTTTTGCGGCGGTATTGCTTCTTTCTTTCCCTATAGCATTTATTTTCAAGGGAAAAAATCTTGATCGTTTGTCTGTTATTCTCGGATCGATATCTGTTTTATCATACATACAGTATGCATTTTTAAACAAAGATACATTCATTACAGGTGAGGTTATCGATACTCCTTTATGGATTGTTCATCTTAACCTCTGGTTCTGGATAGCTGTTCCTGTTGTCATGTGTATTCTTTGCGAAAAAAAGATAGGCAGAGATACCTTCATAAAAGGCGTAATCATAGCATCATCTGCTCTCATTGTTATTCAGGGTGCGGCATTGCCTGTTCTTCTTTCAGACGGATTTTCAGAAAAGCAGAACGAAACCCACAGCGGATATTCCCTTGATGGTTCGGAACAGTTTGAAGTTTCTTCAAAAGGAAACGTAATTGTTTTCATTATGGATACATACCATAACGATTATTTTTCTGATTATCTTACCAAAAAGCCTGACAGTTATTCTAAATATTCTGATTTCATCTATTATGATGATATCAATTCCGAAGTAGTATCAACAACTCTTTCTATGCCACATCTTCTCACAGCAACTCCTATCGACTATTCGATACCGATTATGGAATCAAATGCAAACGCATGGAAAGGTGAAAACGCCGAATTATTCTATGGTTCGATGCAGAATGACGGATATAAGGTAAGACTTTATACAGACAGCGAGATATATTGCGGTGGCGTTGAAAATATGCTTGGCAAAATTGATAATGTAAAAGAATTCGAATACAGCTATATCGTTCAGAAAGCCCCGACTTATTTTGCTTTTCTTTCTCTTTCGTTGTTCAGATACAGCCCTGATTTTCTCAAAGAAGCATTCTATCTCAGCGATATCAGATACATAAATCAGTATACAACCTCAACTTCGATTCATGTTCAGGATACAACATCATGGAAAGAAATCACCAAATCGTCAAAAGAAAGAGGTATCGTTTATTATAACGACGATTACTACAGCGGTCTCGAAAAAGGTCTTTCAACTGTCGATGATACAAAACTCTGCATATTCCAGCATATACACGGAATGCACAGCCCATATATCTCTGAAAGCGGAGAAGGTTTTGAATCAGATGCGCTTAACGGTTGCATGAAGATATTTGATACATATATCAACGAACTTAAAGAAATAGGTGTTTATGATAACACCACAATCATCCTTACCGCAGACCATGGATTACATTCTATTGGTGAATCGAGTCCTGTTATGCTTATAAAACCCGCCGGCAGAAAAGCAGACAGACTTATTATCAATTCCGCTCCCGGAAATCTTCAGTCTGACCTTCTTCCAACAATCCTTGACTGCTCGGGATTATCATACGGCACGATGGAATATTCTCTTCTTGATATGGATGAAAATATGAAAAGAGAAAGATTTTTCAGAATAATGAGATTGGATAATGCGTATCCAAGAACTCCCAAGGCGGATTCATATGGATATTCGGTTGCAAATTGCTATGATGAATATGTATTTACTTCTTCTTGTTCTGAATTCACCGGTGAAGGTGTAGAAAAAACAACGCATACCATCACTGACTACTGGTGGTAAGATTTAAAGGAGGAGCACTTTTAAAAAAGTGCGATTAAAAATTATGGAAAAAAGAATATACGGCACCAAAACAAACATAGACACCGAAAAAACAAGAGAACTCTATAACAGAAGAGGCAGACAGCTTGGCGATATGAAGAGCGTTTATACATCTGTCCTTCTGGGAGATCAGAATCCCGATTATGCTGATAAATGGGACGATATCGAGAAAAAAGAAGTTCTTCCTCATCTTAATCTTGATAAGGATTCGTCTGTTCTTGACCTTGGATGCGGAATAGGTCGTTGGGCTGAATGTCTGCTTCCTGTATGCAAAAAATATGTGGGTGTTGATTTTTCATCAGAAATGGTTAAGAACGCCGAAGAAAGATGCAAGGAATATACAGGTGAAAACAAGAAATTTGTATGCAGTTCGGTTCAGGATTATCTTAAGCAATCTGATTATTCTGATATAGATATCTTCATTGTTTCTTACGTATGCATGTATATAAACGACGACGATATAACAGAATGTTTCAGAAAAATACTTGAAAAATCAAGCAAAAAATCTGTTCTGTATTTTATAGATACAGTAGCACTTGATGACAGACTCACACTGAATGAAATCTATTCTGAGGCGTTGAAATCCGATTACAGTGCGTTATACCGCACAGTAAATGAATACGAAGATTATTTTTCGGTATTCTATAATGCAGGTTTCAGAAAAGAGGCTGACGGATTTATGCCGAAACTCAATAACGAAGTCGGATTTTCAGAAACCGACAGACATTACACTATCATGGTACGGGAGTGATTTTTGTGCAGGCTGTAGTACTTGCTGCGGGGATGGGTTCAAGACTCGGAAAATATACAGAAAACTCAACCAAATGTATGGTAGAGGTAAACGGAAAATCCCTGCTTGAAAGAATCTTTGATTCTCTGCGTAATGCAGGGATAAAAAAGGTAGTTATCGTTACGGGTTATTGTGCCGAACAGCTTAACGATCACGCCCGAACTGTCGGCGGTGATTTTGATATAA
>CALGTU010000169.1 GCA_937901465.1 uncultured Clostridia bacterium
CTTTGCCTTGAACTTCTAGAAAAGAATATAAACGGAAATGAAAAGGTTCTTGACCTTGGTTGTGGAAGTGGTATTCTTTCGATAGCGGCGATTCTTCTTGGTGCAGATTATTGCACAGCAGTTGATATTGATCAGAATTCTGTAAAGATTGCAAAAGAGAACGCGGAGAAGAACAATATCCCTGAAGAAAAATATACAGCATACTGCGGAAATGTAATAACAGACGATGAACTTGTAAAGACTATCGGAAATGGATATAAGATTGTAGTTGCAAATATCGTTGCTGATGTTCTTATAGGAATGAGCGATCTTTTCTCTGATTTCCTTACTGATGATGGAATACTTATAATGTCCGGAATAATAGTTGAACGTAAAGATGAAGTTATTGAAGCAGTCGAAAATCAGGGATTTAAAGTTATAAGTGTTGCAGAAAAAGACGGTTGGGCAGCTGTTTCTATGAAAAAGTAATATAAGGGTGAATATATAATGGCTAAAAAGACAGTTTACGGAAACGAAAGTATAGTTTCTCTTAAAGGTGCCGACAGAGTAAGAAAAAGACCGGGGGTAATATTTGGTTCAGATGGTCTTGATGGTTGTCAGCACGCTGTATTTGAAATCCTTTCAAACTCTATCGACGAAGCACGTGAAGGACACGGAGACAGAATTGTCATTACAAGATATAATGATAATAGCTTCGAAGTTGAAGACTTCGGAAGAGGTATGCCTGTTGACTATAACAAGAACGAAGAACGTTATAACTGGGAACTTCTCTTCTGCGAACTTTATGCAGGCGGAAAGTATGATGAAAATGGCGGAGATTATGACTTTTCTCTTGGTCTTAACGGTCTTGGTCTTTGTTCAACACAGTATGCATCTGAATATATGGATGCTGAAATTTATCGCGATGGTTTTAAATTCAATCTTCACTTTGAGAAAGGTGAAAATATAGGCGGTCTTTTAAAAGAACCAACGACAAGAAAGAAAACAGGAACAAAAATCCGTTGGAAGCCCGACCTTGAGGTTTTTACAGATATAAGCGTTTCTAAAGAGTATTTTGAGGATGTAATAAAAAAACAGGCTATCGTAAATCCAAAGGTTCTTTTTGTTTTTAAGAATCAGAAAGATGATGGAAAATTTGAAGAAACAAAGTATCTTTATGAAGATGGAATCGTTGAATATGTCGGCGAAATTGTCGGCGAAGATGCTATGACAGGCATTCAGTACTGGCAGACCGAAAGAAAAGGTAAGGATAGAGAGGACAAACCTGAATATAAAGTTAAACTTTCTGTTGCGTTTACATTTTCGAATAAGGTGAAAGGTATTGAATATTATCATAATTCAAGTTTCCTTGAACACGGTGGTTCACCCGAAACTGCAGTAAAAAAAGCATTTGTTGCACAGATAGATTCTTTTATCAAGAATAACGGAAAATATAATAAAGGTGAAAGTTCTATAAAATTTCAGGATGTTGAAGAATCTCTTGTTTTTGTTTCTTCATCATTCTCAACTATAACTTCTTATGAAAATCAGACTAAAAAAGCGATTACAAATAAATTCATAGCAGATGCAATGACTGATTTTCTCAAACATCAGCTTGAAGTTTATTTTATTGAAAATCCTGATGATGCTATGAAAATCATCACACAGATTCTGATCAATAAGAGAAGTCGTGAAAATGCAGAGAAGACAAGGCTCAATATTCAGAAAAAACTTCAGGGAAATATTGATGTTTCCAATATGGTTCAGAAATTCGTTGATTGCCGTTCTAAAGATATCAGCAAGAGAGAAATTTATATAGTAGAAGGTGACTCTGCTCTCGGTGCTTGTAAACTCGCAAGAGATGCGGAATTTCAGGCTATTATTCCTGTAAGAGGTAAAATTCTTAACTGTCTTAAGGCGGATTACGATAAGATTTTCAAAAGCGAAATCATCGTCGACATTCTTAAAGTTCTCGGTTGCGGTGTAGAAGTAAAATCAAAAGCGAATAAAGATTTTTCTTCTTTCGATATAAATGGTCTTCGTTGGAATAAGATTATAATCTGTACCGATGCCGATGTTGATGGTTTCCAGATAAGAACACTTATTTTAACACTTCTTTACAGACTTACACCAACCCTTATAGATGAAGGATATGTTTATATTGCAGAGTCACCACTTTTTGAAATAACATGCGGCGATATGACTTATTTTGCTTATTCAGAAAAAGAAAAGGCTGATGTTCTTAAAAAGATAGGGAATAAGAAATATATCATTCAGCGTTCAAAAGGACTTGGTGAAAACGAACCTGAAATGATGTC
>CALGTU010000170.1 GCA_937901465.1 uncultured Clostridia bacterium
GGGGCCCCCCCGCCACAATAAAACTCGGAAACAACTGTTTGTCATTTCCGAGTTCTTTTTTATTATCCTGACAAACTGCGTAACGAATTGTCCCGTGCGGTCACGCACCTATTCAGATACTGCGATAGCTTCGGGGAAGATGTTGCTTGCGCTTTCCTGAAGGAATGTTGTATTAACAAATCCCTGAATAGTAGCGCCATCGAGAACTGTTATTGTTGATGCATTGATGTTTCCGAAGATGATAGAGTCTGTCTTGAATTCAGCCTTTCCGCTGATTTCAACATTGCCCTTAACCTTGCCGTTTATATCAAGATACTGAGCGTTGATATCGCCTAAAAGAAGGCTGTCTCTGTCCATCTTAACCTGTCCCTTTGAAGTAACATTACCCTGCATTGAAGAGCCGAGCATTGTTGCGTTGTTACATTCAAGGTCACCAACAACCTTTCCGCTTAAGTTTGCATTCTTTGTTATCTGAACATCGCCCTTAACGCTTCCTTCAACAGTAACGTTTGCAAAAGAACGGATATTTCCGTCAACGATTGTATTTCTTGAAATAACTGTTGTTTCTTCTGTTTCAAAATATGGGTTAGAACCGCCACCCATATTGTTATTGTTGTTTGTTGTCGGGGGAACAGGCTGTCTTAACTGCTGCTGATACTGCTGTGAGTAATCCTGCTGAGGAGGCGGTGTCTGCTGAACCTGACGGGGAGTAACCTGAGGAGGAGGTGTGAACCCTGTAGGTGACTGCGGTCTCTGAACGGGAGGGGGAACAGTCTGTTTATCAAATGTAGGTTTGATAGGTTCTGAATTTGCACTTGGAGTGTCAAGGTATCTGTCGATATTTGATTTTTCTTTCGAGTTCTTAGAGAGGTCAGAACCAACAAGACCGTCTCTCTTTAAAAGTTCCTTGACTGCCTGGTTAAAATTATCTTTTAAGCTCATTATCTTATCCCCTTACTGTCTGAAAGTTGTTCCTCCGGTGGAATTGTGAATTGCGAGGGTGTAGTTTCGTTTGTGAGTTTATCGAATGAGTATCCGCGGTTTTTCAGCGCTATGATGATATCCTCGGTAACATAAACAGAAACATCTCTGTTATGCAAAAGGACTATTGCGTTGTTTCTTTCGCCGACTCCGTTCAGGATGTTGTTGTAAACAGATGTCCATGTTGCATTGTTTGATGCATCTTGTCCGCTTACGTTCCAGTCGAAATAGGTATAACCTCTTCTTTTTACCTCTTCACAGAGTTCTTTGCTGATTGATTCGTTATAGGCATTGACGCTTCCGCCTGCAAAGCGCATTATATCGGGTTTAACACCTGTTGCTTTGTATATTCCGTCAGAAGTGTTTTTCATATCGAGCAGAAAACTGTCAACATCTTTATAGATGGTTTCGTAATCGTGCGACGCAGAATGTATGCCTACAGTGTGTCCTTCTGCGATACACTGTTTAACTATGGCGATATCCTGCTCAGTCTCCACGGCGCACATGAAAAAAGTTGCCTTAACGTTGTGCTTTCTTAAAATGCTTAAAATGCTCCATGTGTTTTCTGCGGGGCCGTCATCGAATGTAAGATAGATGGTCTTGTCAGAAATTTCGTTTTTTTTTGGAGCATCTACATAAAGGTCGGGAAAAAGTTTTGTATAAGCGGGTGCATTTCTTATAGCTTTTAAAGCCGAAACATATTTGTCAAAAGACTTCGGATTTTCTTTTTCGATGTATTCTAAAATCTCATCATCTGAAAATCCCTGTTTTTTCATTTCGTCATAAATTTCTTCGAGGGATTTTTTAACTTCTTCGTCAGTTTTATCCTCTGCGATATTATTTATAACGGGCTTTGAAACATTCTCTTCATAGTCTTTTTTAAGAGAACTGTATTTCACTCCGAAAAAGACTGCGAGACCTATTGAAACCGCGATAATAGTGGCAATGCTGATAACAATGAGGTCCTTAAAAAACCTCACGCTTCCGAAATACATTGAACCACCACCCGATTTTACATACTTTCTCATAATATACACAATTTATCATACACCATATTGAGAGTTTTGTCAAGACAGATACAAGAATTTGTGTCAGTTATTTATGTTGTTATAGCGGTCGTAATATCGCCATAAAGTCGTCTGAATTCCGTTTTTTGTGCCGTTTATCAGAATGCGGTTTATTCTTCCTTCTTTATTGTCAAAAACTACCTTGTCATTAATATCCTCGCCGTTGAAACCTGAGTATCTGATGAAATCAGCCCTCATTCCTTTAAGGCTGAGATTTATTTTAGTGCGAAGTCCGAGCGAACTGTCAAAAGCCCACATTTTATCATATCCATAGTATTGTTCTCTTCTTATTCCAAGACTTCTTATCTCAGAATCTTTAAGATGCATGGTATATTCATCTTCTTCCTCACCGGTTTCTGTAAGCGAACGCATATAAACATCGCTTATGGCAGATCTGAGATTAAGAAGATTTCCCTTTGATAAAATGTTTTCAGTAATATAAAAAGGCGTGGTTTCAGGGAGCGAATGACAAACTATATTAGGAAAACGAACAAACGGGTATCTTCCGTGTTTTTTAAGACACAACATAATGCAGGCTTCCCATACAGAAGAATGATGATTAAGATATATATAGTTTATAGATTCCGAACTGTTTTCGTGTTCTACAAACGGGACATTTGAAAAAGCCAGAATATAATTTATCGAAGGATTGGAAAAAATCCCCTCGGGCATTTCACTTTCGCATAAAAGTGAAGAATATCCTCTTGAAACAACACGTATTGTTTTAAGACCCTTTTCGTATTTCTCTTCGATAACATCAGCAAATCCTTTATGGATAAGTTTGTCATCGATAAAGAATTCGATATCAGAAATGTTCATAGTATCGCAGTCCATCAAAAAAATTCCCGAAAAAGAAGAATAAGGGGTGTATACTTCTTTTTCGATTTTAAAAGAAAGACATTTATCTGTAGAATAGATTTCATCCGACAAAGATTTCATACTGAGAAAAATCTTATTCATTTTCTTCATTTCCTTCCTTTATCATTTCTATGAATTCAGCCTCTATAAAAGCGGTTCTTCCGCCACGAAGCTTATAGCCTGAAAGATGCATAGAAGGAATATGCGCTCCCGCTATATCAACAGGGATTTCTTTGAAAAACCTTAAAGCCTCGTCAAGTTCTCTGAAACTCTCGGGTGAAAGTTCTGTAACACCTTTGACAGAAAGTGAAAGAGGATAACTCCCCGCGGGAGAGGATATAACCCCTGCGGTAAGAGTTCTGGTCTGATTTATATCATGTTTTCTTGAAAACGAAAACGATGATATGTTTATTACCGTGTTTCCTATTTTTATGGTGTCGTTTAATTTTCCGACAAACAAGTAATCAAGCTTTATTGTGAAATCATAACATAATCTGTCGAGCTTTTTTTCATAATAAAGGTCTGATGCTTTTATGCTTTTTATTTCAAGACCCGATGAAATGAGTGCTTCGGGAATTTTTGATGCAAGCGAAAGAATTTTCCCACCGCTGAAATCAGCAGGTGTATAAAGAGAAACAACAGCCTCGGCATTCATTTCATCTTCATCTGATTTAACACCAGTTATCCCGACAGTTATGAATGTATCGTTTCGTCTTGCTATAAGTTCCTCACCAAACTGATGATATGAAGGAATTTTTGTTTTCGATAAAGCAGAGATTATATCATTTGAAAGAAGATAAAAACTCATTTAAACCCCTCCTTTTACAGACATAAAAACAAAATCAGAAATAGGCTTTTCGATAAGATAACCCTTACAGAGTTTTTCCTGTTCATGAATCATTTTCTTTGCCATTTCAAGTCTGTAACTGTTTTTATCCGAAGAAATAACACCTCCGCCTTTTGATGCCATAGGAATTCCGTTTGCGGTTTCTTTTTCGATAAGATAAAGGTTAGCGTAAAGTGCTGTTAAATATTCAACTTCTTCTCTTAACATATCTTCATTTCTTATAATTCTTGATTTTATAAAAGAAACAGCTCTTTCGATGAGAAAAGAATTCTTTTCAGCCGATGTTTCAGAGATATTTTCAAAAAGAATGTAAATCTGTTCCATATCCATTTCTATCTACCTCTTTTCATGATATAGGGTGTGTTGTCATCAGACTTTTCTGTTAAATCGGGATTTTTGTTCTTCTTTGTCTTCTTTTCTAAAGTTTCACAAAGAGAAGAAAGTTCTTCTTCTGACATATTTTTTATATCAGAGTTATCTCCTGTTAAAAAACAAAGCCTTGTTGCCTTTCTTAAAAGTTCTTCGTTTTCTTTTTCAAGGCTTTTTGTAACGCCTGCATTTATCTGTGCGGGAACAGCAACAAAACTCCATTCATAAGCGTCTGAAATGTCAGAAAGAGTAAAGAAACATTCGGTATTTCCATACTTTTTTCCGCCCCTGTGAGCGCATGAAGAAGAGAGCGTATCAGAAGAACAAACCGAGCAAATTCTCTTTTCCGCCCTGCAGGAAACGCTGACTTCCTTTTTTATTCCGCCTTCGATTTCTTTTATGAGGTCTTCGTTTGACTTTGTTCTTACCATATAAGCCGTTGCTTTAAGAGCGGTATAAACTTCTCCCGATTTTGTGATTTTTGTTTCATCAGAAACTATTTCTGTGTCAAAAATTCTTGCTGTCTGATTTGAAGATTTTGCGTTGTGGTCAAAAATTCCCGTTTTGCCGATAAAGAGTGATTTCATTTCAGAAAGTGCCGAAAGAGAAAACTTTTCGTTGTCTCTGTCGGTTTCGTTATCGCAGAGTATTACCGAAAATATGTAAACTTCGTCTTCTTTGAATTCGCGTCTTGTGAATTCATTAAGTTTTTTTAGTAAATTGTTTTCCAAGAAAATTACCTCCTGTATTGAAAATGAAAATCTCGCCTGTCTTTCGTCGTCAACACTCCTAGCAGTACACCAGTACGGCGTCGTCGTGTTTCCTGGAAATACAGGCAATCTCTTCATTTTCGTTTTTTATCTGTTTTTAAGGAACACTCCGCAAGGTCTTAAACTTTGCGGAGATGTTTTTATTTGTTATTTACGCAATATCAAGAACTCTTACAGCTTCGGGGATAATCTTTGCGAAACCTGTTGTAACAGAAACCGCAATAGTTTCAACCTGTCTGCCGATAAGCTTATCAGTTTCAAGAACGATATCAGAACCATTGATCATTTCGAGAGCGCATGTTCTGTCAAGACCTACGATTGTGCCGTCTGCTACCGCGTCAGACTTAATGAGTTTAGCACCGAAAGGTGTCTTTACTGCGCCTGTTGACATAAAGTCGCCTGATGCGTTCTTCATCTGTTCAAATGAAAGAATTTCAGCCATTGTTTCGGGCTTTGCGATGATTGTTGTCATATCATATGAACCAAATTTGCCCCAGAACTTAGCGAGTTCGGCATAAGAGAATGTACCTTCTGCTGTATCCGCTGTAACGCCTTCTGTAAGAACGCCTACTGCCTGAGCGAAAATTGCGTTTGCAATCTGAGCACCTATTGACATAAGTGAAACAGAAAGAACATCAAGACGCTGGTTTCTGATTGTTTCATAAGTAGTAGAAATGCTTCTGCCGAATTTAGACATAGAAACAAGTGATGATGAAAGCTTGATAGCAGTTTCGGGAAGATTTTCGCCTTCCTTAACAGCTGATGAATAAGGCTTGTTTTCTTCAGCAACGATTGAAATTCCTCTGCAGTCTGTTGCGTTTGTGCTTGTTCTTGCAGCAACAATTTCTGAAAGTGCTGATGAATTCATACCCGCCTTGATAGCTCTCTTTACGAATTCAGGGAAGAGGATAGCGCTTTCTGTTGTAAGGAAGAATTTTTCAACTGTATCACAGTTTTCTCCGTTTACCTTGATATCAAAACGCTTGAGCTGTCTTTCATAAGCGTCAAGACCCGAAAGGTCTGTGTCTGTGTAGTTTGTATCGGGGTCGAGTTCAGCGAGTGCTTCTGAAAAAGATTTGCCCGAAAGATTATAAAGTCCCTTGTCAAGTTTTACTGAATTATACATTGTTCATTTCTCCTTTTAATTTGTTTTCAATTTCTTCTGCTTCGGCATTTTTAAGTCTTGCCTCGGCGAGTTCTTTTTCGTCCTGAAGATTTATGTTGTCCCATAAAACTTCTGTTTTGGCGTCAATACCTTCTATAGCAAGATAACTTTCACATATCTTTGTTATAACGGGTGTTAAAAGACGTCTGTAATAGCAGAGTTCAGATGTTAAAATGTCAGCCTGCTGAGAAGACATTCTTTCTGTTGTAGACCATGAGAGTCCGAGTAAAAACGGGGGAATAGAAAGCTTTGCAACAATCTGTTCGAGGATTTGTCTTACAGGGGTTTCTGTATCGATAATCTGATTATCAGCACCAATGACCTTTATATCAACATCGCCTACTGCAACAAAATCCCTTACTTCTCCGTTTCTTGAAGCGTTCATTCCGTCGCTCCATTCTTTAGCTATCTGTTCTGCTCTTTCTCTTGCCGATGAAATATCGGTTTCGCTTTGTGGCTTATATGTTACTGCATAGCGGACATTCCCGACTCTGTCAAAATTCTGACCGATACTTTCATAGATTCTCATAAGAATTCTTGAAAGATAGGGAAGTCCCGAAAGAACAGATTTTCCATAAGGATTATCACCCTTAGGGGATAGCGCTGTGAAAAGAATAAGCGAAGGATTTTTAACAGGAACTTTCTTTCCGCCGTTTTTGATAAAATAAACGGGGTTGTATTTTTTGTCAGAGCCTATTTCGATAGTCGAAGGATTTATATTTTTAAGACAAGAAATCTCCTGCATATCATCAGAAATAACAATCTCTCCTGCGGCATTACCATAGGTTATAAGACTATCTAAATACGAGTCAATAAAGCTCTGTAAAGAAACTCCCGAAAGCCCTACTCTTACACCGTTTACAAAATCATTGATAAGTCTCTGATATCTTTCATCAGAACATATAACTTTGAATCCGCCCGTTAAACGAACAGTTTTTGTAACGGCCGCGTCTATTATCGGAACAGCCTCTCTCAAAGAGTCATAGAGTCTGTAATCCGCTCTTTCATCGGGCAGAATAAGATTTCTGCCAAGAATTCCTCTTGCTGAGTTTGTTGCAACAAAATTCTCTTTGCTTTTCTTAAAAAGTTTTATCTTGATTCACCGCCTTTGAAACTAATTTCTTGAAAGCGATGCGACGAAAAATCCGTCGTCATCACTTTTGTTCCTGATAACAGCGTTCACAAAATACCGGATATCGTCCATAGCGTGATCGTTTGTCTTTAAGGGTGTATCTCCTCCGCTTTTTTCGTCCCAGCAATAAAGCGAAAATTCCTTTATTGCCGAAACGCATGAAGGAGAGAAGAAAAGTTTTTCTTCTGAAAGAGCATTCGCGACCCTTCTTATTCCATTGAGAACATTGTTATCGGCAGCCTTTACGGTGAATTTCCCGTGCCTTCTGATACACTCCATAAAACTTGCGGCAGAAGGGTCAACTATTATAAAATCAGGGTTTACTCCCAAACAGAGTTTTTCGAGCGCGGCGTAATGCTCTTCGTCTGTTCTTTGCTGCCCCGTTTCTTTTGAGGCATAGTAGTATTCCCTTAGCCTGAACCACTTTCCGCCTGATAGTCCCCATAAGCCTATCGAGGTAGGGTTAACCGTTCCGTAATCGGCTGAAACAACATATCTTTCACATTTTTCCAAAGGCTCTTTTATGTATTTTTCAGAGAACATAGGATAAATAAGTCCCGATGCGGTTGTCCATTCCCCGAGAACGAATCTTTTATAGAATGTTCCCGAATAGAGAGTTTCATAGCGCTTTAAAACCTTTTGCGATAATGAGGGATTATCGGACATTTTAAAATGAAGATACAAAAGGTTTTTTTCTTCTGATTTAAGTATCCATTCGCGGTAAAACCAGTGATAAGGTCCTTCGGGATTACAGTTGAACCATAATTTTGATTTTTTCAGTGAACATCTCGCAACCGCCTGCTCAACGAAAGAACGTGGCATTAAAGCAACTTCATCGAAAAAAACTCCGCCCAAAGTCATTCCCTGAATAAGAGAAGCCGAACTTTCATCTTTTCCACCGAAAAACCAGAAACGGTTTTTTCTTTCTCCTAAAATCACATCGAAATAGTTTTTCGAAACCTTTTCGTCGATTACCATTCCGACCGTTGAAAGATGCCCTTTTATAGCTGAAAGAACATTTCTTTTAACCGAAGTTATTGTCTTTCCGCAAAGGGCAAAATCGGTATTTTCAAAAGATGCCATTGCCCAACTGATAAATCCAAGCCCCATTGAAAGTGTTTTACCGCTTCTTACGGCACCGTCGCAGATTACGCCGTCATAGTCTGAATTTTTCCACCATAAAACAGCCTTCTGTTGTTTTCTTGAAAATCTCATATTTTATCATCTTCATCTTCGTTTTCAGGACAGTAAGCCGAAGAAAGCGCAGATATAAAACTTTCAGCCTTGTTTTTCTCGAACCCGTTTTTCTCGATTTCGTATAAAAGCTTCAACGCTTCTGTTTTGCTTATAAGTTTTATTTCTGTTCCTTTTCCGTCAACCTTTTTTATTTCAGAAACTGAAAAAAGGTCATAGGATTTTATCTCGCTTCCGTCTGAAAAGATAGTCTTGACAGCATCGTTGTTAGCCCCGAAAACAATTCTTCGAAGAGCTACTTTTATATCGTCTATCGTTCTTCCCGATATAAATTCACGCTGTTTTGTTATGAGTTTACGGGCTTGCGATTTTGATAAAATCCCACACCCTTTTTCGAAAGCTTCGTCGGAAGAAAACCCTGCTTTTTCTGCCGATAACAAAACATCTCCCGTTTCGGCAAAATGATAGCAGAAGAGTTTTTCTTCTCTTTTAAGACCTAACTGCATTTCAACCACTTTCCTTTCTTTCTGTGAAAAATATGTTGTTATGAGAGCGTTTTTAAAACGCCTCTCACTTAAAGCACCAAAACAAAAAAAAGTTGTACTGTGACGTACAACTTTTTGAAAAATATTTTTTTGTTTCTCTTTTTTGACTAAAAACAGTAGTCGATTTTTGTATAGTAAAAACAAAAACTCGGAAACGACATCTGTCATTTCCGAGCTCATTTTTTATTTAAAATAGTATCTTATTTTGACTTATTAAGACAGAACTTAACAAGACAGAGTGTGCCAACAATAAGGCCTGCACCGATAACAAGACAGATAACCGCGTTCTGAACAAATCCTGCTATAAGGAAACATACAAAGCTTATTACAGCAACTGTTATTGCATATGGAAGCTGTGTTGCAACGTGGTTAACGTGTAAGCACTGTGCACCTGCTGATGACATGATAGTTGTGTCGCTTATGGGTGAACAATGGTCGCCACAAACAGCGCCTGCAAGACAAGCTGACATTCCTATGAAGAGAAGAGGATTTGAAACATCAAACATGCTACATACAATAGGAATAAGGATACCGAATGTTCCCCATGATGTTCCTGTTGCGAAAGCGAGAAGCGTTGCAACTATGAATATAACAGCGGGAAGGAATTTATCAAGACTGCCTGCGTTGTTTACCATAAGCGCTTCAACGAATTCCTTTGAACCTAAAAGGTCGTTTGAGATGTTTTTGAGAGATGTTGCCATAGTAAGAATAAGTATTGCGGGAACCATCGCGAAGAATCCCTTTGGTATACATTCCATAGCGTCCTTGAATGTCATAAGTCCGCGACAGATAACATAGCCTATGAGAGCAACAAGAACGAGAACAGCACCCCATGCAAGACCTACTGTTGCGTCTGTGTTAGCGAAAGATTCAATAAAGTTTCCGGCAAGTGAGGGGTCATCGCCGAAAAATCCGCCTACATAGATAAGTGCAAAAACGCTTACTATAATAAGAACAATAACGGGAAGAATAAGGTCGATAACTCTTCCTTTGGGGTTAGGATTATCAGAAACCGCTTCAACTCTTTCTTCTGATGAGAAAAGGTCGCCCTTTTCTATTGCATTTCTTTCGTGCTTAAGCATCGGGCCGTAGTCAGCCTTCATTGCAACGAGCATAATGATAAAGAAGAGTGTTAAAAGTGAATAGAAGTTATAGGGGATAGCTCTTACAAAAAGTTCGATACCTGACATTCCGGTGCCGTCAGCATAGCTTGAAACAGCCGCAGCCCAGGAGCTTATGGGAGCAATCATACAAATGGGTGCCGCAGTAGCGTCGATGATATAAGCAAGTTTTGATCTTGAAACCTTGTGTGCATCACATACAGGGAGCATAACTGAACCTACTGTAAGGCAGTTGAAGTAGTCGTCAATAAAGATAAGAACGCCGAGTGCCATGGTAGCAAGCTGTGCGCCCACTCTTGATTTGATATGAGTTGAGGCCCATCTTCCGAAAGCAGCGCTTCCGCCTGATTTATTAACGAGTGCTACAACAATTCCTAAAATAACAAGGAATATGAAGATACCCGCTTGTCCCGAAACGGCGTTTATAAATCCGTCTGAAACGATATGGTCAACCGCTGTTGTGAATGAGCCGCCGCAGGCAAAAATTCCGCCTACAACAATACCTGTGAAGAGTGATGAATAAACTTCTTTTGTGATGAGGGCCAGAACGATTGCAACAACAGGCGGAAAGAGTGCCCAGAATGTAGCGAATGTGTTGTCGTTACCGATTGAAACGATAATTGCCGTCACTATTGATGCTGCGGCAACTATGAGCGCGATGATGTTTTTTAACTTTTTCTTGTCCATAGGAAAAAACTCCTTTTTTCATAATTAAATATAGTATATCCTTTATTGTCGAAAGATGTCAAGAATAATTATAATTTTAACAATTTTCAGGAGATTTTCTATTTTCTTGACAAAGTTTTATTCCCTGATTTATAATAAATACATAGTAAATTTTAAGAGGAATTTTTATGGCTTTAAAACTTGTTTCCTGTATAGGCAATAAAGACCTTTGCAGGAAGTTTAAAAAACTTTATATAAAATCTTTTCCCGCAGAAGAAAGAGCACCCTATCTTCTTCTTTTAAACAGAGCGAAAAAGGGCAAGGCAGATATGTTCGCCGCTATGGATGGCGATGAATTTATGGGGATATTATATATGCTTTCAGATGAAAAAATCGCATATATCTTCTATCTGGCCGTAAGTGAAGAAAAAAGAGGAAAAGGCGTTGGCGGAGAAATTCTTTTTGCTATGAAAGAATATTACAGCGGAAAGAGAATTTTTTTAGCAAGGGAAAGAATAGAAAAAAGTTCGATGAATTTCAGCGAACGCATAAAAAGAAGAGAATTTTATATAAGAAACGGCTTTGAAGACTATCCCGACCGCTTTATAAGAGAGGGCATAGTAGTCTATGCTTTTATGGGGATAGGCGGTGCGGTTTCTGCAAAAGAATATGATATCTTAATTAAAAACTGGATAGGAAAGTTCTTAACAAGAACAGTTCGCCTTGAGATTATCGAAAACAATACGGAGGAATACCATGAAGACATATGATATTGCCGTTGTGGGCGGAGGACCCGCAGGTTCTTTGTTCGCAAAATGTCTTTCCGATAAATTTTCTGTTGTTTTGATAGATAAGAAAAACGACAGTGAAAATTCTTTCAAAAAACCCTGCGGGGGACTTCTCGCTCCCGAAGCCCAGAAAGCTTTATCAAAACTTGGTCTTAATCTTCCTAAAAGCGTTCTTGTTGACCCACAGATTTTTTCTGTCAAAACGATAGACCTTGACAACGACATCACAAGACATTATCAGAGAATGTATATCAACTGTGACCGCCATAAGTTCGACCGCTGGCTTTATTCTTCAATAGGGGAGAATGTAGATAAAAAAGAGGGAACAGTAACAAAAATCGAAGAAACCGAAAAGGGATACACACTCACATATTCAAAAGAGGGAAACGAAGAAACGATAACAGCGAAATACCTTGTCGGTGCCGACGGAGCGAAATCATCTGTGAGAAAGTTTTTAAAGCCTGAATTCAGGTGCAGAAAATACATCTCGATTCAGCAGTGGTTTGATGATAAAAATCCAAAGCCTTTCTATTCCTGTATATTCGATAGCAAGAATACCGATTGCTATTCATGGTCTATCTCAAAAGATGGCTATTTCATTTTCGGCGGTGCATACCCCGTAGAAAATGGCAGAGAGGCATTCAATAACCAGAAGAAAAAACTGACAGAAAAGGGTTTTGTTTTCGGTGACCCTGTAAAGACTGAAGGCTGTCTTGTTTTAAGACCGAAAAATTCCCGACAGTTCTTCATGGGCAAAGGAAATGCATTCCTAATAGGTGAAGCAGCAGGACTTATAAGCCCGAGTTCTTTAGAGGGAATAAGCAGTGCGATAATAAGCGGAATGGCATTAGCAGAGGCTTTTTCTGAGGGAGAGAACATTCTTAAAACCTATAAGAAAAAGACCGCAGGGCTTAGAAGAAAACTGATTTTTAAAAATCTCAAAGTTCCTTTTATGTATAACAGATTCATAAGATTTTTTGTTATGAAATCGGGACTTTTAACTATTGAGGTAAATGAAGACAAGGTGTGATAAAATGCTAAAAATAATGTTCGTCTGCCACGGCAACATCTGTCGTTCGCCTATGGCAGAAGCGATTTTTTCGGATATGATAAAGAAGGAGGGGCTTGAAGATAAAATATCCGTAAGTTCTTCTGCGACAAGCAGTGAAGAGATTTACAGGGGTATCGGAAATCCCATATATCCCCCAGCACTCGCTGAACTTAAAAAGCATAAAATCCCTGTATATGACCATAGAGCTACAAAACTTATGAAATCAGATTATGAAGATTATGATTTCTTTTTAGGAATGGATTCTGCCAATATCCGCAATATGAATTTTATCTTCGGCGATGATAAAGATGATAAAATCAGAAAACTTCTGTCATTTACAAACCTTCATAAAGAAGATGTTTCAGACCCCTGGTATAGCGGAGATTTTACAACAGCTTATAATGACATTTATAAAGGATGCAGATGCTTTTTAGAATATCTTCTTGAAAATAATATGATATAAAAATAACCCACGACCTACGCCTTACCAAAGTGTGTGTCGTGGGTTTCTATTTACAATTACATTAAAAAATGATATGATATAATAAGATGAAATCTTGTCATAAAGAGGAGCTGAAATTATGCGCAGAGCGGTAAAACAAAGCCTTATGGAAATATTCTCTACACTTTACGAAGCACATAATTACATAAAGAATTTTATAGAAAAGGGAAAAACCGATGAATTGCAGTCGCTTTTTGGTGATTGCCAGCAGACAGCCATACAGCTTGGTTCTATAATAGAAGAGTCTGAGGGCGAGGGATTTATTACAGTTTCACATCTTGAAAGTTACTGCGAGGCTGTTTATGAAATTGCAACATCGGGAGAATTTATTGCTTCAAAGGTCAAAAAAACTCTCGACAGAAAGCTTATGACAGCGGAAAGCAGTGCTAAAAACGATATAAACGTTAAACTCGAAGTTGTTTTTATGCCTTATAAGGCAAGTATGTGGGATTCTCTTGAAAGTGTATGGAAAGCTGCCGATAAAGACCCTATGTGTGATGCCTATGTAGTTCCTATTCCTTATTATGACAAGAATCCTTCCGGAGCTCTCGGAAAATTTCATTATGAAGGAAAAGAATACCCGGATTATGTTCCTGTTATTCATTATGAAACCTATGATTTATCAAAACGCAGACCCGATGTAATCTATATTCATAATCCTTATGATGAACATAATTTTGTTACAACGGTTGACCCGAGATTTTACTCAAAGGAGCTCAAAAAATATACTGATTGTCTTGTTTATATACCCTATTATGTTTCTGATGAAAATGCAAATGCTGTCAGAACACATTATGTTCTTTCAGCAGGTGTTATAAATTCAGATAAGACAATTGTGCAATCTCCTAAATTTGCTGATTTATTTAAAAAGACACTTCTTTCACAATTCGGAGATACACCTGAAAACAGAATGATTGTAAACGATAAGATACAGGGTCTCGGTTCGCCTAAGTTTGATGCAGCAACCGCTCATAAAAAAGAAAACTATGATATTCCTTCTGAATGGAAAGAGATAATAGGTGATAAAAAAATCGTTCTTTATAATACACATCTCAGTATGCTTATGAAAGAAAACTATCATCGGTTCATTCCTAAACTGAAAGAAGTTATAAAGTATTTCAGAAATCGTGATGATGTTGTTCTGTTGTGGCGTCCTCATCCGCTGACAATTTCAACAGCCGAGTCTATGAACCCCGAAGCTATAGGTCCGTATATGGAAATAGTAAATGAGTTCAGAAACAATAAATATGGGGTTTATGACGATACTTCAGATATGAACAGAGCGATTGCGATATCAGACGCTTATTACGGTTCATGGAGTTCTGTTATACCCATTTATAAATCAACAGGCAAACCCGTTATGATTCAGAATATAGATATAAGAGAGGATTTATAAAATGAAAAATCCCATAAACTTTTTTGATGCAGAATTTGTAAATAACGAATTATGGTTTTCAAATAAAAATTTCAATGCACTTATGAAGATGAATTCAGAAACAGGCGAAACAGAAATGGTTTCAACATTTGAAGGATTTCCGCCGGAAGAGGAAAATCTTCATATAAAAACAATCCTCAGCGGTGATCTTCTGATTTTTATTCCTTATTTAAAAAATACAATACACATATGGAATATTCAGAAGAATTGTTTTGAGAAAAGCGTCGATATAGACAACAAACAATCTTCTGCTTTTATAAAT
This sequence comes from uncultured Clostridia bacterium, assembly GCA_937901465.1. Taxonomy (GTDB): domain Bacteria; phylum Bacillota; class Clostridia; order Oscillospirales; family Ruminococcaceae; genus RGIG4131. The sequence goes on from CALGTU010000170.1 coordinate 14,754, forward strand.
GCTTTTAAGGATGATAACGATATTATCTGGATTTTACCGAATAAATTATCCGATCCCATTGTTCTTTTTGATATAAATAAAAAAACAACATCTGCTTTCTTCGGAATAAAAGAAGAGTCTGATTCTGAAAATATCAGTGATGTTATACTATGGTTGATAAGCCTTAAATACAAAAAAAACCATATATATATTAATTCAACCAAGAATAACATATGTTTTTATGTTGATTGTAACACGAAAAAAACAGGGAAAATAATTTTACCCGATAAATTTCCTGTCATGTCGGTTTTTCCTTGTGATGATAAAATTTATTTTTCTTTATCACGGATGTCCGATATTTTCGAATGGAATGCAGAAAAAAAATCATATATAAGATACGAAATCGATAACAAGTTGAAACAGGGCGAATGTTATTACGCTGATATCATAAAAAGGGAAAACAAGCTTGTTATCATTCCTTGTCATTCTGATGATATAATCATTTATGATATCGAAAAAAGAGAATATGAAAAGCTTATATTCCCCGAAAACTTTGAAAGAACAAACCCTAATGTTATGTTTGCGTTTTACAGAGAAAAAGGGAATGAGATTTTCGTTTTTCCGTTAGGATGCAATCATCTCATAAAGATAAATACAGATGACTTTACTCTTTCGACTGTTCCGTTTGTATTGTCAGATTCTTTTGAAAAGTATTCAGAAGATATTATAAACAAGGTCTTTGAAAAGAACTATCATTCGGGGCTTGATGAATTTTTTGCATACAAAGAAACTCTGGATATGTTTATAAATAAACTTGTTTCGGATGATAACACCGATATAAAAACCGAAGAAAAAAACGCAGGTGAACAAATCCATAAATACATAGTTTCACTTTTCGGATAAATAATAAATCCCCGACTTTGCTTTTAAAAGTCGGGGTTATTTTTATAAAAGTATTTCTTTAACAAAAATTCCTGCATCTGCGGAATAATCCTCTGAAAGCGGAAAATAACTATACTGAGTTTCTAAACCAAAATCAAAAATCATAACCGTATGATTATTTTCAGGGAAATGATATTCTGCTATCATATCCATATTATCGGGTGAGGGAATACCGCCTTCTGATTCTGCTTTTTTACATAGCTCGTTATAAACGGAAGAAGCGTTGTCTGTCGGAAAATGAAAGTTTACTCCGCAAAGACCGTCTTTATCGGTAACGCAGATTATAAGATAACCCTTGTATTTTTCATCAAATGTAATGTCGTTGTATGTATAAAGCGTCTGATTTTCATAAGGTCTTGTTTCATGACTTTTTTCGTCATATGGAATAGATGAAAGAACTTTTTCAACCTGCGTTTCTGACATTTCCCATTTAAGTTCCGAAAGACCGCCCGTAAGGTCGGTTTCATCAGAACCGCCGTCAGCGAACACATTTACAGACATAAAAGAGCAGGTTATTACTGCTAAAACAACTGATAAAAACTTTTTCATTTTCATTCTCCTTCGGATTGATTTTCTTTACATATCCGATTATATCACTACAAAGAAAAAAGTAAATATAAAAATTAAAACTGTAATCAAGTTGTAAATTCGTTGACATAAATTTGTAACCAAATAAAAATCCCCGACCGTTTTTTCAGCAGTCGGGGAAGTTTTTATATTTCGTGATTTTCGCCTATCTGGATAGTTCCGTTTTTGATAAGTTTCATTGTGCGGTCGATAATATCGGGGTCAAACTGTTTTCCCTTGTTCTTTTCAAGTTCGCTTAAAATGATTTCCTTTGAAAGTCTGTCGCGGTAGCATCTGTTGCTGTTCATAGCATCAAGTGAATCGGCAACACAGATTATTCTCGCAATAAGGGGAATATCTTCTCCGCGAAGACCATTCGGATAACCCTTTCCGTCATAGCGTTCGTGGTGATAAAGTGCACCTAAATTCATTCCTCTTATAGAGGTGAAATCCCTTAACATATCTCCACCGACTTTTGTATGTGACTTTATAATTTCATATTCTTCATCGGTGAGTTTATCAGGTTTCTGAAGAATTGAAACGGGGATTGCTATCTTTCCGCAGTCATGCATAAGTGCTATACAACGGATGTCATTACATTCGTCATGAGAAAAACCCATGTCGTTTGCGAGTGCGAAAGAGATTTTGGCGACTCTTTCAGAGTGCCCTTTTGTGTTGGGGTCTTTAGCTTCAACAAAGTTGATAAAGGTTTTTATCGACTGGTCGATTATCTTTGCGTCATGTTTTCTTTTCTTAACGAGTTTTCTTACTCTTATGTGTGACATAAAAAGACCTATGATAAGAACAATCCAAAGAATGTCAAACGCTAAAAGAGTAATGAAAACGGGGTCTGTCCATACATTTTTCTTTAAATAATATCTGAAAACAACTTCATCGAAAACAGGAGCGTATTCAAGAGTCTGATCAGGAACATAGATTATAAATCCGACTATCGAAGAACTGTTTACTTCTTCTGTTTCAGAGGGCGGAACAAGCGGAAACTCGTTGTTCGCCTTATTAGGAAGATATGTGAATCTGTCGCCCTTGTTAAGCGGAATCATAGGGCCTGTATGGTCTATGTAATAATCAAGAGTTATTTCTTCACTCTGATATTCACGAAGGTCAATAACCTGAGTAAGTTCTTTACCCGTTGTTGTCTGATGAAAATCGAATGTTCCGTTCCATCCGTTGTTTACCCATACAAATTCGGGCATATAAACATCGGCTTCCCATTCTGTTATAACTGCGTTACAGGTGTTTGAAATAATGATTTCATATATAATACCAACGCTCTGTCCGTGAAGTTCGTTTCCGTCGTCTGTGATCGGGTCTTTGTTCCATGCACCCGAATCACCGCCTCTGGGACCTATCTTTATATTGAAATCGGGAAGGGAATATTCTTCACCGTCAAATGTTCCCGATGAAAGAGAAACTTCTTTTACATTCTTGCTGTCATTTTTAACAGAAATATAATAAGCTGAAAGTATTCCGAAATTCACGATGAATACAGCTGTCATAATAATTATTGCTACAATATCTTTGCTGAGTTTTTTCACGTCATCTCTCCTTCCAACGATTTTACATAGATAATTATAAAATATATTCTATTTTCTGTCAATTAGCCTTTTATATTGAAATTTTCGTTTCTTTGTGTTATAATCCTTACAACATATACAAGGGGGAGAGCGATTTTATGACAGACAAACTTAAAAAACATATAGGAAGTTATTTTGTCGGAAAAGAAGAGATAATCGAAAATTTACTCATTTGTCTTTTGTCAGGCGGACATATACTTTTAGAGGGCGTTCCCGGTGTCGGAAAAACAACTCTTGCTCTTACTCTCGCAAAGTCAGTAAAATGTGATTTCGGAAGAATTCAGTTTACGCCCGATACACTCCCCACAGACATTATGGGAACAGAAATATTCAATATGAAAACGGGTGAGTTTGAATATCGTGCGGGTGCGGTTATGCATCAGATTATCCTTGCCGATGAAATAAACAGAACATCTCCGAAAACACAGTCAAGCCTTCTTGAAGCAATGGAAGAAGGCCAGACAACAGTCGGCGGAATAAAATACAAACTCCCCGAACCCTTTATGGTTATAGCAACACAGAACCCTTCTGAATTCATAGGAACATATAAACTCCCCGAAGCACAGACAGACCGCTTTATGATGAAGCTCAGCATTGGATATCCCGATGAAAGCGAAGAAATGCGAATGGCTGAAAATATGCTCAATGGTAAAACAACCGAAAATATAGAAAGCATTATGACAGCAGAAGATGTTATAGAAATGAAGAAAAAGGTTTCTGCCATAAAAATAAAAGAAGAAGTAATCCGCTATGCGAGAAACATAGCCGATATGACAAGAAACGAAAGCAGGTTTGTTATGGGCATAAGCCCTCGTGCCGTAATTTCGCTTATAAAAGCATCTCAGGCAAAGGCTTTTTTATCGGGAAGAGATTATGTAAAACCCGATGATATAAAGAAAGTAGCACCCTATGTTTTATCACATCGCTTAACACTTACATCTGAAGCGAAAATCGCGAAAGAAAACAAAGAAGATATCATAAACAAGCTTATAAACAAAACAAAAGTTCCTATTTAAGAAAGGAAATTTTTATGAGAAGAAACAGGATTATATGGTTTTGTCTGTGGATACTTTCTCTTGTCGGGATAAGTTTTTACGGCGGAATTATAAGTTATGGCTTTTTTATAGCGGTAACTGCCGTTCCTGTTTTTTCTCTTTTTTATCTTCTTCTGGTTTACGCATTTTTTCACGTTTCACAAAGCGTTGAAAGACGCTATGTTTCTGTAAACGAACCCGTTAAATATAAATTTTCTCTTGTGAATGAATGTCCGCTTTTGTTTGCGGGAATAAGAGTAAGATATTTTTCAGACTTTTCAAAAGTAACAGATTTTTCTGATGAACCCCAGTATGAACTTATGCCCGATAGCAGAATAGAAAAGCAGACAACCCTTATCTGTAAATACAGGGGAGAGTATGATATCGGCATAAAAGAAATAGAAATAGAAGATTATTTCCGCCTTTTTAAAATAAGATATAAAAATAAAGAATGTGTTCATGCGGTTGTAAAACCACAGCTTGTAAAGACCGGGAAAATAGGTGAAATCGAACTTTCTGAGGCGGTTTCTGATTCTTTCAATAAAAAAACAGAACCCGATGTTTTAAGCCGTGAGTATACAATGGGCGATGACCGAAGATTTATAAATTGGAGCCAGTCGGCAAGGCTGAACACCCTTATGACAAGGGAATATACAGGCAACTCAAACAACGAAATTGCGATAATAACCGACACTTTAAGAAAAACTGAAAACAGAGAAGAATTTATTCCGATAGAAAATAAAATTCTTGAAACTACTCTTGCTATCTCATATTATTTCAGCAGAAATAATATCCCCGCTTCTGAATATCATTATCATCAGGGACTTGTGAGAGTTCTCATAGAAGACAGTTTTCATTTTGATGAATTCTATGAAAATATCTCTTCTGTTTCTTTTGATAAAAGAAGTAAACATCATCTTCTTTATGAAGCAATCTGTGAAAACGGAGATGTTTTAAGAAGTTCAATGATATTTTTCGTTCTTTCTGTATGGAACAGTGATACAGAAAATCTGATTAAAACTTTCTCTGAAAATGAATTAGCAACAGTTATATGTTTCATAACAGATGATAACAAAAAACTCCCTGATTTATCGGGATATAAAGGAATAAGGCTTATAGGAATTTCACCCTATGCCGATTTAACGGAGGGCATAGGCTTATGATTTTTTTATATGACATAATAAGTATAATTCCGCTGTCTTTCATTTTACTTATGCTTTTCGGCGGATATATGGGCGTTCCCGATAATATAACGGGGTATATTATAAGTGCTGTTTTTTCTTTGTGGATAATAGTTCTCAAAAACACAGGTAAAAAATCAAGGCTTATAAACATAGGCGTTGTTGCTGTTTTCATAACGGGAATAACAATTGTTTTAAAGGCAGAACAAAGACAGTTTCTGATAACAGAATACGGTTTTGTTTTCTATGTGTTATTTCTTTCAACGGCAGGGATTATCATAGGAATACTCTCGCAGAAAACCTTGTGGATAAAGAGAGTAATCTCGTTTTCACTCTTTTCGTATCTAATTTCAGCGATGATTTTAAAGTGGGATATAACAAAGATTTTGTTCTCGCTTATCTGTTTTGTTATTTTAATTTATATAGCGGAAGAAGTTCAGCATCGCTGGAAAAAAGAAGGAACATTCTCGCTAAAAGAACATATCACAAGAATATCGCCTATGCTGATAATCCTTTGTATTGCTATCTATTTTATTCCCGTTTCGGATAAGCCTTATGACTGGCAGTTTGCAAAGGATATCTATAATAAAGCGGTTGTTGTTGTAAACAGATTTTCGGGATTTATAACCCACCCGCGTGAAGAATACGGCAACATAGGTTTTTCTGAAAACGGCGGATTTTCGGGCAATCTTAAAGACAACGGCGATGAAGTTCTTTTCGTTTCTTCGGATAATTCAGGCGTTAAGAATTTAAGACTTACAGGAGTTGTTTCAGAAAAGTTTGACGGCAGAAAATGGGTTTTTGATACAAAGACAAAAAGCAATGATAAAATGTTTGATACCTTAGAAACAACATCTGCTATAAGAAAATATGATGCAAAACATCAGTATGATTATATTAGAAAAGTTACTCTTTCTTATGAAAACCGACTTTACAATACAAAATATATCTTTGCACCCTCAAAAATGCTTGTCGAACCTTATGTAAAGGGCAATCCCGCATATAAGGATAAAAACAGCAGTATAATAGCTGATAAAAGACTTATTTATGGCGACAGATATTCTGTTTATTACTACGCCTTGAATTCCGCAAATCCCGAACTTATTTCTGTTCTTGTATCGGCAGAAGAAATTTCAGAAGATGAATGGAACGAAAACCTCAGAAAAGAAAATGTCAGCGGATATTCTTACAGTGAATATCAGGACTATCGAAATGATATTTATAAAAATTATCTTGATACCGATGGCGTTTCTGATGAAGTTTCAAAGATAATTTCTGAGATAAAAGAAAATTCGGATAACCGCTATGAGATGATGAAAAACTTAAGCGGATATTTAAGCAATTTTGAGTATTCGACAGAAATAGAAAGCTTACCCGAATATGTTACAGACGGAAAAAGCTATCTCGATTATTTCCTTTCAGAGTCGAAAAAGGGATATTGTATGCATTATGCAACAGCTTTTGTTCTTATGGCAAGAGAAATGGGTGTTCCTTGCCGTTATGCACAGGGGTATTCGGCAGTTATTAAAAATTCGGACGGAACTGTTGTTTTAAACGGTAATGCACACGCATGGCCTGAAGTTTATTTTGATAATGTCGGCTGGATAGCTTTTGAAGCAACACCGGGATTTTCTGTCGGCAACGGCTGGAAGGTAATAGGCAGTGGCGGCGGAATAAATATGCCACCACCCACAAAAGATGATGTTCCTCAGAATAACGAAACAATCACTGATAAAATTATCACAGAACAAAAGAAATTCGATATAAAATTCGTTCTGATTCCCGTTCTTTGTGTTATAGGATTTTTAGGATTGTTCTTTATTTTAAACCGTATTTTTTCAAAGATAAAATATCGCAAAATGGAAAATAGCGAAAAGTTTTTGTATCTCACAAGAGAAAATATGAAACTTCTTATATTCCTCGGATTTTCTGTAAATAAAGGAGAAACTTTATCTGAATATAAAGAAAGACTTTTAAGGTCAGAAAAATATGATTTTTCCGCAAATTCAGAATTTATTTCTATCTATGAAGAATATCTTTATGCCGACAGAGAAATCACAGAATCCGACGCAAAACTCATAGAAAAATCACATTCTGATTTGAGAGGATTTGTCGGAAAGACAAATTTAAGATACAGATTGCTTCTTATGTTTATGAGATGAAAAAAATCCTTGTCTTTACAGACAAGGATTTTTTTATTTTCAGTATTAGTTTTCCTTCTTGACTCTTACTGATTTGCAGATTTCAAGTATTTCTTCTCTCGATAGATTACTGTTTATATGAAGAATATAATCTCCGTTATCCCAGATAACACACAGCTCACCTTCTTTAAATTCGGATATAAGATATTCCTGATTGTTTTCATCGAGATAAAACTCAGAATTTTCAAAATCAATATCTTTATAAGAATCCTTTGTATACTGACCAAAATAGATGTAATCGGTGTTATTGCTATAGCTTGTTGAAGCGAGCTGGCGTTCAGATGCCTGAAAAACCAACTCAAAACCTTCAGGAAGATTGCCTATTTCGTAATGCTCGATTATTTCGGTCGGTGCGTTTTTGGTATTGCTTGCGGTTACCTTTAGATTATCAGAAAAAATATTCACTATAAAATCATGTATAGGTTCACGGAATGCCGATACAGTGATGACAGAGGCTGTAAAAACTATAATCGATGCTGCCGCACATACTCCGTATTTCAGAGCGTTGCTCATAAATGTACAGTATGGTTTTCGTTTCGTCTTGATAATCTTCTGGATTTTACGATTGTATTTTTCAGAATATTCATAACCGTCATCTGAAAGACTGTTCAGATATTCTTCTGTCTTGTCTGAATATACATCGCTAAGGGCTTTAATCATTGCTTCATTATCTTTAAACATAATCTTCTCCTTTGATTTTTTTCATAAGACTGTTTCTTGCCTGAGCCATTCTCTGTCTTGCTGTACCTTCCTTTATATTGAGAATATTGCCGATTTCACGAAAGCTCATATTCATAACACAACGAAGATAAAGTATTTCCTGTTCCTTTTCAGAAAGAGAGGCTATAGCTTTTTTCAGCAGGTTATAATCTGAAATTGTTTCGATGTTTTCTACATCTGCAATTTCTGTATATTCTGCTTCATGGTCTGTAATAAATCTTTTCTCTTTTCTTAAAATATCTGTTGCTGCATTTCTTATTACAATAACACAGTAGTTTTTTATCTTTGCCGAAGGAAAAGATGATATATCCGAAAAGTTTTTTGATATATTCAGAAAAGCTGTTGACAACGCATCCTCTGCAAGTTCATGGCTGTGAAGAATATCCATTGCAACCTTATACATTATCCTGTTGTATTTGTGATACAGTATTTCAAATCCTTCTCTGTCGCTATCATCGTCTATTACTGTCATAAGGCTTCACCTCACTTTCTTGCACTTCTATTAATTAATACGAATAAATATAGTGAAACGTCAGAAAAAATTTTGTGATTTGTTATTTTGGACAAGCAATTATCGTGTTTTTAGTATATATTAAAGATAAAAGCCCGGTGTATAACCGGGCTTTCAGACTTGTCAGGACTTTCGACTGGAGCTTGTGACGGGATTCGAACCTGCGACCTGCTCATTACGAATGAGCTGCACTACCAGCTGTGCTACACAAGCGTTTCTATTAAATCGGTTGTTTTTTGTATCATGTGTACCAATACTTGACACTACATTATTATACACTCAGAAGCCTGTAATGTCAACAATGAGGCTTTAAAATATTTGTCGATAGGTGTTTACATCTGGGGATATGTGTGGTATAATGTTATATGTATTATTGTATCACCTTTTGGTTTAAGGAGGAACATTATGGCAAAGTCATTACACGGATTTGACGATGAAAAACCACGCAATCCGCTTACTATAGTAGAAGTTATCATCATAGTAGTGTGCGCACTGCTTATCATATCAATGCTCTGTTGCTATTTCCTTTTCTCGAAAACAGGTTCAGCCCCTAACATTTTCGGAAAGATGATTTATGTTACAGAAGCAACGAATATGGAACCTAATATTCCCGCAGGGTCAGCGGTTTTCGCAAGCAGTGAGAATTTAAGCTTTCTTAAAACAGGCGATGTTGTTCTTTTCAGAACAGCGGGTGCCGATAATGAACAGATAACAGGCGTTCTTCGTATCCAGGGCGTTGAAACCGATGATGCAGGAAAGGTTTATTATACTCTCCGCGGTGACGCCAACGCTCCGACAGAAACAATAAAACTTCCCAAAGAAAACATACTCGGTCAGTGTAAAACATATGATGAAGTTCTTGGTGCGGTTATCAGTTTTGCAACATCAACAATGGGACTTTTAACAGTAGTTATCATTCCCTGCGTTCTTCTCATTGTTTTCCAGATAATAAGAATTGTCAGAATAAAGAGCGATTATGAATACGCAAACGATAAAGACGACGATGATGACGACAGCTTTATGTATGCCGATGACGACGATGATGATTATATCTTCAATTTCGACATAAAGAAAAAGCCCGTTGCTGAAAGCGCACCCACACCCGAAGTTGCGCCTGCTCCTTCTATGGATTTAGCTCAGGCTTCATCAGCAGAAGTTGCTGAAGAAAAGATTGAAACTCCGTTTACAAAGCCCGAACCCGTTGAAAGACCCGTGAATAAGGCTTATGTCGACAATGACGGCGCGGGACAGTATCATAAGAACCCCGCTCCGACAGCGACAACAGAAGAGTTCAGAAGAAGCGTAAGAAGCGATGCTGCATCTGAAATTCCAAGTTTCAGAAAGCGTCCTACAAGAACAACTTCATCAAGACCCACAAGTAATT
>CALGTU010000171.1 GCA_937901465.1 uncultured Clostridia bacterium
AGAGGTGATAGAGTGTATGAAGAATGAAAAACTTAAAAAAATGATCGTTCTTTCGATGCTAGCAGCAATTTCTTATCTTACTGTATTTCTGATAAGAATACCATTCATTCCTGCGGTTGATTTTCTTAAATATGAAGCTAAAGATGTTGTTATTGCGATATCAGGATTTTTATATGGCCCTTTATCCGCATCTTTGGTATCTGTTGTTGTTTCTTTGATAGAAATGTTTACAATAAGTGGTACAGGACCTTATGGACTTATTATGAATATTTTTTCGACTCTTTCTTTTGTACTTCCTGCAGCAATAATCTATAAACGTAAGAAATCCATCAATTCAGCAGTTATAGGGCTTTGTACAGGTGTTGTTGTAATGACAGTGGCTATGCTTATGTGGAACTATTTTATAACTCCATTATATCTTAAAGTTCCGACAGAAGTAGTTGTTGGTTTGATGCTCCCCGGATTTTTACCATTTAATCTTATAAAAGCACTTATCAATGCGGTTATTACATTTATTCTTTATAAACCTCTTGTTAAAATACTCAGAAAAGCAAAACTTATGCCTAAACAGGAAGAAACAGAAAGCTCTGAAAAGAAATCGGCATTGCTTTTTAATATAATAGCTGTTGCTGTTCTTATCGCACTTGTCGGAGTAATAATTGTCATCAAATTTCTTTAATAATTCTATTGACATAGTTCGACCTATATAGTATAATAATCTTGAAAATTGAATAGCCTTATCAAGAGTGGCGGAGGAAACAGGTCCTATGAAGCCCGGCAACCTATTTAAAATAAGGTGCTAATTCCTGCGGAGCAATCCGAAAGATGAGGATTTTTTAGAAATCAGACGCTTTCGATGTTTCGGAAGCGTTTTTTCATTCGGCTATTGGTTTTCAAATAAATCAATACGGAGGAATTAAAAATGAAAACATTCTTTACTTCAGAATCAGTTACAGAAGGACATCCCGACAAAGTCTGTGATCAGATTTCAGATGCTGTTCTTGACGCTATTCTTGAACAGGACCCTATGGCGCGTGTAGCTTGTGAAACAGCATGTACAACTGGTATGGTGCTTTGCATGGGCGAAATCACAACAACAGCAAGTGTAGATATTCCTAAAATAGTAAGAAAAACCGTTCTTGATATCGGTTATGATAACGCTGAATGTGGATTTGACGGAAATACATGCGCTGTTCTTACAAGCATAGATGAACAGTCTGCTGATATTGCTATGGGTGTTGATAAAGCGGATGAGGCTAAAAAAGGTTCTTCTGCCGATAGCGATGTTACAGGTGCAGGGGATCAGGGTATGATGTTTGGTTATGCTTGTAACGAAACAGAAGAACTTATGCCTATGCCTATATCACTTGCGCATAAACTTTCAAAGAAGCTTTCAGAAGTCAGAAAGAACGGAACTTTACCATATCTTCGTCCTGACGGAAAATCACAGGTGACTGTTGAATACGAAGATGGAAAGCCTGTAAGAGTTGATACTGTTGTTGTTTCTTCTCAGCATTCAGACGATGTTACCCTTGAACAGATAAGAAAAGATATCATAGAAAAGGTAATTAAAACAACTATTCCTGCTGAACTTATAGATGAAAATACGGTTTACTATGTGAATCCTACAGGAAGATTTGTTATCGGTGGTCCTCATGGCGATAGCGGTCTTACAGGAAGAAAGATTATCGTTGACACTTACGGCGGATACGCTTGTCATGGCGGCGGAGCATTTTCAGGAAAAGACCCCACAAAAGTTGACCGTTCTGGTGCTTATATGGCGAGATATATTGCCAAAAATATAGTAGCGGCTGGTCTTGCTGAAAAGTGTGAAGTTGAACTTGCTTATGCAATCGGTGTTGCTAAGCCTGTATCGGTTCTTATCCAGACATATGGTACAAGTTCTTATACATCAGAACAGCTTGCAAATGCTGTAGATAAGGTATTTGATTTAAGACCTGCTTCGATCATCAAGACTCTCGACCTCAGAAAACCACAGTATAAGAATCTTGCTGCTTATGGTCATATGGGTAGAGAAGAACTTGATGTAGCCTGGGAAAAGACAGATAAGGTTAATGAACTTAAAGCTGCATTATAATGGAATATAGTTATATTCCTGAAAATTATTTTGAGTAAATAATAAAATTAAAATCCGAAGAAAATGCATTTTTCTTCGGATTTCTTTTATTTGGAAAGGTATTTATTTTACCTTTTATATTGACTATTATTTTGTAAAGTTGTATAATAAATATACATATTGTATTATTTTTATGGAGTTGTCATATGAAAAAGAGAATATCTTTGGTCCTGACATTTTTTTTGACAATCAGTTTGTTGACAGCTTGTCATAAGGAAATAGAAAGTATTTCTTATGAAGAAATGACATCTTATTCCGAAGAAATTGTTGATTTTTCTAATCCTGACGGAACGTTTTATTCTGATACGACCTTGATTTCTGAACTCGAGTTACCTGAAGAAACAGAAAATATAGTTACTACTGAGTCTGAATCTACAACTGAATCTGTCACTCAAGAAACTACAGTTGTTACAACAACACAAACTACAACACCTACAACAGTTGCGACTACGACTGCAATCCCGGTTACAACAACAGTTGCAATAACTACAACTATACCAAAAGCTACATATAATCCATCTCAATATACACCTATCAATTATAACAATCAGATTGGAATGTGGATTTCTTTTCTTGAATTTCAGAATATACTTAAAGGGAAATCAGAATCACAATTCAGAAAATCTGTATGCGAAATGTATGATAATTGTGTTTCGATGGGTGTAAATACGGTATATGTTCACGCTCGTTCGCACGGGGATGCATTTTATGTTTCTGATATATATCCTTGGTCTAAAAATATAACGGGTGAAATCGGTGCAAAACCATCGTTTGACCCCTATCAGATACTTGTAGAAGAAGCACATAAGAGAGGACTCTCTTTTCATGCGTGGATAAATCCTATGCGCACTGTTACAGAAGACGATATGAAAAAAATTAATAATAGCGTCTTTTGTGGTGGTAG
>CALGTU010000172.1 GCA_937901465.1 uncultured Clostridia bacterium
CAATAGAACATTACGGTTTTGAACCAAACGGATATGACGATTATAACTATGACAGAATGTTCGAATCATCAATGCAGGAAAATATGAAAGCAAAAGAAACAATTGGCGATAAATTCAATTTTATTTGTGGAATAGAACTCGGTCAGGCGACACACGATTTTGAACTCGCTGAAAAAATCGTTTCTGATAAAAGACTTGACTTTGTAATAGGCTCTACTCATAAGCTCCCAAATTATGATGATTTTGCATTTATTGACTATTCAAAATATGATATTCCAGACCTTATGGAAAAATATTTTGATGAGACATACAAACTTTGTAAATGGGGAAAATTCGATGTTCTTGGTCATTTAACATATACACTCAGATACATCGAAGGTGACAACGGAATAAAAGTCAATATGACTCCATATGAAGAAATAATCAGAGAATCATTCAAACTTCTCGTTGAAAACGGAAAAGGCATTGAAATAAACACAAGTGGACTCAGACAGAAATACGGCAAAACCTTCCCTGATTTCAAATGGGTAAAGATTTTCAAAGAACTTGGCGGAGAAATAATTTCGATTGGATCTGATTCTCATTGCCCTGAGGATGTAGGAAAAGGTATAAAAGAAGGTGCTGAAATCGCTATAGAGGCAGGATTTGAACATCTTTGCTATTTCAAAGAAAGAAAACCTCATTTCATAAAAATCAGATAGACAAATATAAAACATTATGATATAATTAAATAACTTTATTTATGGAGGTATTACTAATGGAAACACTTCTCAAACTTCTCAAACAGAATTCCAGACTTTCAAACGCACAGCTTGCCGCGATGACAGGAACAACCGAAAATGAAGTCGCCGCCAAGATAGAAGAACTCGAAAATTCAGGAATCATCAAGGGATACAGTGTTATTCTCGACGAAGATAAGGCTGATAAAGATGTTGTTACTGCTATTATCGAACTTAAAGTAACACCTCAGGCCGATGTCGGATTTGATGAAATCTCAAGAAAAATAGTTGCTTATGAAGAAGTAACATCACTTACTTTGATGTCAGGCGGATATGACCTCGCCGTAACAGTAACATGCGCAGACCTCAAAGAAGTTGCGCTTTTCGTTTCACAGAAGCTTTCTGCTATAGAAGGCATACTTTCAACAACAACTCATTTTATCTTAAAGAGATATAAAGAAAAAGGATTTCTCATTTCAGAAGGCGAAACAGACGAAAGAGAATTTGTTTCTCCTTAATTAAAATACAGAGGTAAAAAATATGGATTATAATAAAATTTTGTCTGACAAAATCAAAAATATAAAACCTTCGGGCATAAGAAAGTTTTTTGATATTGCAGCTCAGATGGAAGGGGTTATTTCTTTAGGCGTCGGAGAGCCTGATTTTCCTACACCATGGAGCGTCAGAAAAGTTGCTATTGATACAATAGAAAGAAAAAGAACAGTTTATACCGCAAACCCCGGTCTTATCGAACTCAGAAAGGCAATATGCGATAGACTCGATAAGAAAATGGGACTTAAATACGATACTGACGAAGTTATTATCACAGTCGGTGGTTCTGAAGCGATTGACCTTGCCATAAGAGCAATCATTGATAGGATCCGTCCGTTGTTAACCGGATATACCATTCGACTCACAAAACGTGCCGGTTTCGATGCTATGCTAACTGTAACCATCACTAGAAAAATTCAACGAAAACCAACATATC
>CALGTU010000173.1 GCA_937901465.1 uncultured Clostridia bacterium
TCCTTATTCCAGTTGATACAGTTGTGGCTCAGGAATTCTCTAACGATGCCCCTCATAAAACAGTTAAAAGAGGCGGCATTGAAGCTGATTGGGAAGGCCTTGATATTGGCGAAGAAACAATTAAGCTCTATGTTGATGCTGTTAAAGATGCTAAAACTGTTGTTTGGAACGGACCTATGGGTGTGTTTGAAATGCCTACATTTGCCAAAGGTACAAATGCAATAGCTAAAGCTCTTTCTGAAATAGATGATAAGATAAACAGATATCCTGAAATACTCAATGACAGAGTTCTTGTTTTTTATGGAGACGATTGGCACCATGGTGTTTCAGGACTTGTTGCGGCAAAGATTACCGACAGATACGGAAAACCTTCATGTATACTTTCGGTTTCTGATAAAACAGCCAGAGGTTCGGCAAGAAGCGTTCAGGGATTTTCTCTTTTCAACGCACTTTCGAGCTGTGAGGAACTTTATGATAAATTCGGCGGACATACAGGTGCCTGCGGATTTTCACTTTCGGAAGAAAAGATAGACGAATTCAGAAAAAGAGTAAATCTTTATGCAAAAGAAAATCACAACGTTATGCCGAAGCCTGTTATAGTTGCGGATAAAGTTCTTGAAAGAGAAGATATGTCACTTTCGGCTGTGAAAAGTCTTTCTGTTTTAGAACCTTTCGGAGAGGGGAATCCGAGACCGCTTTTTCTTGCTACAGACGTTGTTATTGAAGAAAAGGTGTTATTTGCAGAAAAACATCTTAAACTGAAACTTTCTTATAATAACATCAGCTTCTATACAAAGCTCTGGAATACTCTTCCCGATGAATTTTCTTTCAATGCAGGGGACAGAATAGACCTTGTTATGACTCTTGATGTGAATGTATGGAATGACAAGGAAACTGTTGAATATTCGATAAAGGATTATAAGAAAAGCGGATTATCGCAACAGAAATATATAAATGCAAAGCATTATTATGAAGTTTATCGTTCGGGGGAAACATTATCACCGCAATTACGCCCTATAATCGTTCCCGACAGAGAAGACTTTGTTGTGGTTTATACAGCACTTTCTTCATATACAGGCCTTTTCGGAAAGGGAAAACCCATGGATTCTCTTTTTGCGGAAGTATCTTCTGATAAACTCAATTATTTCAAATTCAGAATCATTCTCGATTGTTTCGAGGAACTTTGTCTTGTGAAAATAGATTATGCAAAAGAAATTGTATATCTTCTCAAAACAGAGAAAAAGGTAGATCTTGAAAGTGCTGAAGCACTCAGAAAAATCAAATCAGTCTGATGAAAAAGGTGAACCGTTTTGCCAAATACAGAAATTATTCACACAATAGACCTTCTGCTGACTAAAATCATAAGCGGAGACAAGCAGTATGACATTACTAAAATTGTTGAAGCCTATAAGTTTGCAGAAAGTCATCATATAGGTCAGAAGAGAGACTCAGGAGAGCCTTATATAACGCATCCTTTAGCGGTAGCTTATATTCTTCTGGAACTTGGAATGGATACCGATACAATATGTGTTGCCTTGCTTCATGATGTTGTTGAGGATACCGACGCTACTCTCGATGATGTAAGAAAACTTTTCGGTGATGATTGTGCAATGCTCGTTGACGGCGTTACAAAAATCGGTAAAATTCCTCTTTTCACAAAAGAAGAACA
>CALGTU010000174.1 GCA_937901465.1 uncultured Clostridia bacterium
CAGAAGCACAGGCAGAAGCAAGATTCCTTATGCTTGCTGCTAATAACCTTCTCAAACCTTCAGACGGACGTCCCGTTGCTGTTCCTACACAGGACATGGTACTTGGTTCTTACTATCTCACACTCCAGAAAGACGGAGAAAAGGGTGAAGGCAAGTGCTTCCGCGATCCCGATGAAGCAATGATGGCTTATCAGGAAGGTGAAGTTTCAATTCATGCTGCAATCAAGGTAAGAATTTCTAAAGAAATCGGCGGTAAGAAGGTTTCAAAGCTTATCGATTGTACAGTCGGAAAACTCATCTTCAACGAAAATATCCCACAGAATCTCGGATATGTTGACAGAACAGATTCCAACAAGCAGTTTGACCTTGAAATCAATCACCTTGTAGGTAAAAAACAGCTTTCAGATATCATTGAAAGATGTATAAAGATTCACGGAACAACAACAACATCTGAAGTTCTTGACAAGATCAAGGCAACAGGCTTCAAATATTCAACAAGAGCAGCTATTACAGTTGCGGTATGCGATGCTACAATTCCTCCTCAGAAGAAGGAAATCGTTGCTGCTGCAGATGCTAAGATTGATGTTCTCAACGCTAAATATAAGCGTGGTTATATTTCTGAAGAAGAACGTTCAAAGAGACTTCAGACAATATGGGATGAAGCTACTAAGGAAGTAGGAAACGCACTTAAGGCAAACCTCGGTAGATATAACCCCATCTTCATGATGGCAGACTCAGGCGCCCGTGGTAACGACTCACAGATGCGTCAGCTCGCCGGAATGCGTGGACTTATCAACAACACCTCAGGTAAAGTCATTGAACTTCCTATCAAGGCTAACTACCGTGAAGGTCTTAATATCCTCGAATACTTCATTTCATCACGTGGTGCGCGTAAGGGTCTTGCCGATACAGCGCTCCGTACAGCCGACTCAGGTTACCTTACAAGACGTCTCGTTGACGTTTCACAGGATGTTATCATCTATGAAGATGACTGTTGCACAACAGAAGGTCTTAATATTTCACCTATCTGGCGTGATACAACATCTAAAGAAAGAAGCATGGCAACCGCAAGCAAGGAAGCATACTTCGAAACACTCAACGAAAGACTTGTCGGAAGATATCTTGTTAATGACCTTCGTGATGATAACGGCGAACTTATCATGTCAAAGACAAAACTTCTTACATCGGTTGACGCTAAGAAGATTGTTGATTACCTCGTTTCAGTAGGCAGAGAAAGCATCGAAATCCGCTCCGTTCTTAACTGTAAGGCTAAGCGTGGTGTATGTGCTAAATGTTATGGTGCAAACCTTGCAAACGGCAACCTTGTAACAGTCGGTGAAACAGTCGGAGTAATCGCTGCACAGTCTATCGGTGAACCCGGTACACAGCTTACAATGAGAACATTCCACACCGGTGGTGTTGCTTCGGCAGAAGACATCACACAGGGTCTCCCCAGAGTAGAAGAACTTTTCGAAAGCAGAAGACCCAAGAGTGCTGCTATCATAACAAGACTTTCAGGTTCTGTAAGAATCGAAGAAATCAAGAAACTCAAGACAGTTATCGTTACAGCTGAAGACGGAACAGAAGAAAACTATCCTGTTCCTTATGGCTATAAGATAAAGGTTAACGACGGAGATACAGTTGAAGCGGGCGAACCTTTAACAGAAGGATCGATTTATTCAAACGACCTCCTTGCAATCAAGGGACAGCAGGTTGTTCAGGATTATATCATCACAGAAGTTCAGAAGGTTTATCGTTCACAGGGTGTTGATATCGACGATAAGCATATCGAAGTTATCATCAGCCAGATGCTCCGTAAAGTTCGCGTTGAAGATGGCGGAAGCAGCTATATCCTCGACGGAACACTTGTTGACCGCAAGGAAGTTGAAGAAGAAAACCGCAAGATTCAGGAAAGAATTGATGCAGGCGAAGTTGATCTCAAACTCATCAAGACAGTTCCTGTTCTTCAGGGTATTACAAAGGCTTCTTCAAATTCAGACAGCTTTATGTCAGCCGCTTCATTCCAGGAAACAACAAAGGCTCTCACAGATGCCGCGATCCACGGAAAGAGCGACAAACTCCGCGGTCTTAAGGAAAATGTTATCATCGGTAAACTCGTTCCCGCAGGAACAGGTATGGAAGTTTACAACAACATCCAGCTTGTCAAGAACGACAGTTTCCTTGAACAGCATAACAATCAGACAAACGGAAACGTTTAATAAAAACAGAAAATCACAGCGATTTTATCGCTGTGATTTTTTTGTTGAATTTATATATGGTTTATGATATAATCAAAATGTATAGGTATATCTTGAAAGCGAGGCGGGAAGCGGTGATTCAGAAAATAAACTATCAGAAGAAGCTTGATGATATAATTTCAGAAATATCAGAAAAAAACATAACACCCAAACTTCTTCTCCATAGCTGTTGTGCACCGTGCTCGAGCTATGTTTTAACCTATCTCGCAGAGTATTTCAGCATAACGGTTTTCTATTATAACCCGAATATATTTCCTGAAAGCGAATATACCTATCGTGTCGATGAAGTAAAACGACTTATAGAAGAGCTTCCTGTTAAAAATAAAATTTCTTTTATCGAGGGTGAGTATAATCCCGACCTGTTTTTTGAAACGGTAAAAGGCCTTGAAAACGAGAAAGAAGGCGGAGAACGTTGCTTTAAATGCTATGAACTCAGAATAAAAGAAGCAGCAGAAATTGCGAAAAGTAAAAATTTTGATTATTTTACAACAACACTTTCTATAAGCCCTCATAAAAATGCAGAAAAACTAAATGAAATCGGTGAAAAATATGCCGATGAAAAGACAAGACATCTTCCTTCTGATTTCAAGAAGAAAAACGGATTTAAAGAGTCTGTAAGACTTTCAGAAAAATATAATCTATATCGTCAGAATTATTGCGGATGTGTTTTCAGTAAAAGAAATTTGCCCGTAACGGAGTGATAATATGAATATCAATGAAACCGAACTTTTTGACCCTACAATAAAATCTAATATAGTTAAGAGTGCGGTTTTTATGACAAAAGACCGCAGTCATCCTTATGCTATGAGAGTAAGTAACGCATAT
This sequence comes from uncultured Clostridia bacterium, assembly GCA_937901465.1. Classification (GTDB taxonomy): domain Bacteria; phylum Bacillota; class Clostridia; order Oscillospirales; family Ruminococcaceae; genus RGIG4131. The sequence continues at coordinate 3,084 of CALGTU010000174.1, forward strand.
ATCGGTGCTGACAGAGTTGTAATGGCAACAACCATGTGGGAACTTGAATCACTTGTTGATTCAGTTGAAAGAAATATGCGTGGACAGGAACTCAGAAAACATATAGTTGAAATCTCAGGTGGAGATGAACTTGCCGCAACCGAGATGATGACCGAAAAGGTTGAAAAAATCAACACAGAACTTATGTCGCTTATTTCTCATACTCTTAAAATCGACGACCGTCTTGATTGGGATAAGAAAATAATAACTGAAAATTATGAAGATTTTCTTTATCCTTTCCCACCTCAGAAAAAACAACCCGAAGAAGAGGAAGGTGGATTTGCGAAAATCTTTTCATTCAAATCGGCTGAAGAAAGAGCGGAAGAAGCATTTAAAGCACAGATGAATAAATATATTTCGGATAAAAAAGACGCTATCCGAAAATATATGATTGAAAAGGAAAAATTCAATACAAGAAAAAGAAAGAACAACGCCGAGATAAAGCGTCTTAAAAACAGCTTTGAAAACGGCGAAAAAAGCGCTATCGAAAAGTATTCAAGAATTATACTCGCAAATTCTGTTTATCCCGAAAATTTTAAACCCGATAACGAAATTGAGTATAGCCCCTATACCAGAACCATTACGCTTAACCTTCTTTTCTGTGGATATGATAATTTTCCTGATATTATGAAATATAGATGTGTAATAGAAAATAAATCTGTTACAGAAATAAGATTTTCGCCCGATGAAAAATACAGGAGATATGAAAAATCACTTTTATCAGCAGGGCTTCGTTCGATTCATGAACTTTTCGAAGCACTTTACGGCGATTTTGTTGATGAAATAATACTTAACGGTTTTGTTCCGTCAAATAATAAAACCGTTGAAAATATGTCGGCTAAATTCGCATCGGGAGTTTCAAGATGCGTTTATGCGATTTCTGTTAAGAAATCTGATTTTGAAAATATTGAAATTTCAGACGATAATTATCTTGATGTTCTTGAAAAACTGGGCTTGAAGAGGGTAAAGGACAAATTTATAAACGAAACTGAAATAATAAAACCCATTTACACTAAGGAGAAGTAAAATGGCTGTAAAAAATTTTACGGGCAAAATATACGAACTGCTAAAAAACTGTTCGCCCGATGATAAAAGGATATCCGATCGTTATGAAGTTGAAAAACTGTTTGATAGTCCGTTTTATCATGAGTTTACGGAATGCGAACTGGC
>CALGTU010000175.1 GCA_937901465.1 uncultured Clostridia bacterium
CAAGCTGATTTGAAGCGGGGATTACTATTGCACCGAGTTTATGCAAAGCAAGGATTGAGAACCAGAACTGATAATGTCTCTTAAGAACGAGCATTACCTTATCGCCCTTCTTTATTCCGAGAGAGCTGAAATAATTAGCTGTCTGTGCTGAATATTCCTTCATATCCTTGAATGTGAATACCTTTTCGTTCTTATCATTATCAACATGGATCATAGCAACCTTATCGGGTGACTTTTCAGCCATAGCGTCAACGATATCGAAAGCAAAGTTGAAGCTTTCTTCGTTCTTGAATTTAACAGATGAGAGTCTTCCCATTTCATCTGTTTCACAGGTTACGAACTTTTCTGAAACATGATGTGTTATTCCTGCTTTATCGAAGTTTGTATGTGTGAATTCCTTCACTTCATTCTTGAGCTCGGGAACTTCATCGGCATCGGCAGGCTTCATAACGAGTGCATAGATTTCACAATCTTCACCGCCGAGAGCGATTTCATCATGAGGGATTGAGCTGTCGTAATAGATACAGTCGCCTTCATAGAGAGTTTCTGTATGATTTCCGACAACCATACGGAGTGTTCCCTTGATAACGATATCCATTTCCTGACCTGCGTGTGTTGAAAGGTTGCGGGGTCTTGTGAGCGCTTCTTCTGAATAGGGGATTACTACATGATAGGGTTCAAGCATCTTATTCTTGAACTTATGAGCGAGGCGGTTATAGCCAAAGCCTGCTCTTCTTACGATGGGCTTGCCCTTGCCCTTTCTTGTCACTGTATATCCTGTGAGCGCGGGAGAGTTACCTTCCATGAGTTCTGTGATATCAACACCAAAAACTCCTGCACACTTATGGATAAATGTAAAGCTGAAATCGACTTCGCCGTTTTCCATCTTTTCATATTCTTCGGCAGAAAAACCTGTCTTTAATGCCATAAGTTCCTTTGAAATTCCCATATCCTCGCGGAGAGTACGGATACGCTGTGCAACCTCGCGGATGCTCTGTTCTGTTGTCTGATTGTTTGCGTTTGCTGACATAGTTGTCTACTCCTTTCGATTAGGTTATGGGGCAATAAAAAAACGCCCCAAAGTTTTGATTACTTTGAGACGAGTAAAACCCGCGGTACCACTCAAATTGCGAAGAATTATTATTCTTTCACCACTTTCAGACTCTCCCTTTCGGTTTAAGTCCTGTGCATTAACGCAGCCTCACGAGAACGCTTACTGTAATTTTAAAAGTTTCAGCATTCCAACTCAGAAGGGATATTCATTATAACACGCTGTTGTCTCACACCGCCCGACAACTCTCTGAAAACGCCTGATTTATAACGAATTTGTCTTCGTCTTTGTTTTTGTGATATTACTATAACATTTTAAACCACAAAAGTCAATATGTTTTTTAAGAAAAAAATTCCTAAAAAAATCTGTCGATACGAAATCTGTTTTTTGCATATTGAACAAACGAGATAACTATGCTATAATACATTATTATATTATAAAGAACGGGAGATGTTAATATGGAAATCTTCATTACGGGCGGAACGGGAAACATCGGTCAGTATGTAACTCTTTTACTTTTAGAAAAAGGTCACAAGGTAAAGATGCTTACAAGAACGCCCGATAGAATCCCTGCTTTTCTCTCAATGGAAAACCTTACTGTTATAGGCGGAACATTATCTGACTATGACATAATCGAAGAAGCTCTCGCAGGTTGCGACGGGGTTATACATATCGCTCTCGGTTGGGGAAATTCTCCATATACAATGATGAAAGAAGATACTCTTTCTACTGCTTTTCTTCTCGAAGCGGCTGAGAAAAAGGGCGTCAAAAAATTCATCTATACAAGTTCGACAGCAGCGCTCGGAAATTTAAGAAACGGAATGGGCGAAGAAGCTCTTCGCGTTCCGACAGACCTTTATGGCGCTACAAAAGCGTCTTCCGAAATGTTTGTTTTAGGTTTTAAGAATTTCTATGAAAGACAGGGCGTTTTCGGAAAAGAAGTTAAGATGAAAAGGAACATCATCCGCCCCGGATATACATATTCAAACCCTGCCGTTGAGGGTGGTGCTTCACAAGCGGATATGCGTTTTAAGAACATTGCGGATAAGATAGTGAGGGGTGAGGATATTACCCTCCCCATAAACGACGGAACACAGTTTTTATCATCGCGTCAGATAGCTGAGGTTTATCTTAAAATAATAGAAAGCGATATGAATGAAGAAATCTTCTTTGCACTCGGCAACAGATTTATCTCCTGGTATGAAATTGCGCTTATTGCGAAAGAACTTTATCCCGAGTCAAAAAGTAAAATCACAGCAACAGGCGAAAAAGAAGAACCTACATACTACTCTGTCGAGAAACTGAAAAATGTTTTAGGTCTTTCTTTTGACGGAATGGACGATATGAGAGAACACATAAAATGGAATATAGAAAGGGCCTTGGCTACGAAAGAAGGCAGAAAAATTCACGATGTCGTTCACGAATTTGATAAATAACGCACATTATGGTATAATGAATATACTTTATAGTAAAGGAGAAAAAATCATGAAAAAAATTTTACTCATAAGCCTCATGGCTTCGCTTCTTTCCCTCTCGATGACAGGTTGTATCGCGAGAGAGGTAACACAGGATGTTATGACAGAAATCCCCGAAACAACACCCGCAGAAACAACAACTGTTCTTTCTGACACAGCGCCCGAAACTTTAAGGGTTTCTCCCCTCCCCCAGACTATCGACATAAATAGTCTCCCAGAAGACTGCACACTTTTCGCATCCTTTGAATACGCTGACCTTAATGCCGAAGAAAACACTTTATCGGTAAAAGTTTATGACTATGAGCTTTTCGATATGGTTGATATTTCAATGCTTACAGAAGGCGACACAATCGTTCTTTCTGGAAAGGATATGAAGATAGAATCCATCGAAAGAAACGATATGGGGCTTATAACCATAAACGGCGGTCTTGAAGAGGGCGGAACATATCTTCGAACAGACGACAACACAGTTTATTTTGAAGTAGGAATGAGCGATGTTAAAACATACCGCGAACTCGGAGAGATAGTTCTTCCCCTCTCTCCCGATATGGTTTATTCTGTTGAAGAAGAATATGGTGAAGAACCCGTTATCTATTCTCTCGAAGAATTCAAAAACATCCCCGAAGAAAGATTTTCTTATCATCCCCATTACACAAAAATCCACATTGAAAACGGTGTAAACGGAACCATAACAAAAATCGAAATAAGATGGGTTCCCTAGTGCGTGGGCGCACAGCCCATATTGTTTCGTAGTTTACTTTGGGAAATAACAAAGTGGCTCGGTATCCTCAGTTACTTCCTACAACAAATTAAAAGGAGAAGATAAATATGGGCGGAAATCCTGTTGTTACTTCAGGGACTGATATTCCTATGGGGCTTATCTTCGGAATTATAAATATTCTTTACCCGATAATAATAAGTGTAATAGCGATAGTTATGACAACCTTAGATAAGAAATACGCCGAAAAAGGCGGATGGAGAATTTCAGAAAGGTCACTCTTTTTAGTAGCGATTTTAGGCGGTGCGCTCGCTATGTATGTAACAATGAAAATTATCCGTCATAAAACACAGCACAAGCGATTTATGATAGGGCTTCCGATTATAATCGCTGTTCATATTTTGCTGATTTTAGGAATACCTTTTCTCATTCTTCTGAGCACATTTTTACAGCTTAATTTTTAAGCGAAAGAAAACCGATGCTTTATTCAGCATCGGTTTTTTGATTTGTAGCATTTATATCACTGTATAAATTTTCTATTTCTTCATAGGTATAGGTTTTGCCCTTATATGTAACGACACAATCGCAGGAAGCGAATGATTCTTCTATATTACAAACACTATCGGGAAGTGAAACTTCTTTAAGGTTTGAACAAAATACGAAAGACCTTTTTCCTATTTTTTCTACCCCATCAGACATTGTTATTTTTTCAAGTCCCGAACAAAAAGAAAAAGCATACTGATCTATTTCTTTAGTGTTTTCTCCCAGTGTTATTTCTTTAAGATTCCTACACTTAGAGAATGCCCAACCGCCGATTTTTGTTACATTTTCAGACATATCGACATGAGCAAGGTTTTCACATTCATTAAAAGCAAACTCATCTATGATTATAACACTATCGGGGATTGTTACAGATGTAAGGCTTATACAACCTTCAAAAGCAAACTTATCTATAGTTATAAGGCTATCGGGTATTTTTACAGATTTGAGATTTTCACAATCCTCGAAAGCTGAATAACCTATTGTTGTAACGCCATAAGGTATTGTTACATCTATAATGTTTTCACAAGCACAAAAAGCCCAGCTGCCTATTTCTTTAACCTGTTCTCCTTCAATTTCAGAAGGAATAACAACTGTGGTTTCTTCTCCTTCATAAGACGTTATCACCATTCCGTCGATTTCATCGCTGTATTCATAGACAAAACCCGCCAGATCTTCAGAACTGATTCTTTCTATCGTTATCTCTGCGGTTGTTGTTTCGGTATCAACTGTTGAAGCGGGAAGATTATTCTTTCCTGAATCTGAAAGAGCCACAGCCCCGATAGCTATCCCACAGACTGCGATAAATCCTGATGCTATAAGAGCAATCTTTTCTTTATTTTTCATTTTATATCTCCCATATTATAAATTTAAAACATTAGCCGGTTTTATCAAAACACAAAACCCCGTAGATATAGAATCTACGGGGTTTTAAAAGTGGCTCCCCCAACTGGACTCGAACCAGTGACATCTTGATTAACAGTCAAGCGCTC
>CALGTU010000176.1 GCA_937901465.1 uncultured Clostridia bacterium
ACGATTATTCCGTCGTGTGAGCCGAAGCCGTCCATCTCAACAAGCAGCTGGTTGAGCGTCTGCTCTCTTTCGTCGTGTCCGCCGCCAAGGCCTGCGCCACGTCTTCTTCCGACAGCGTCGATTTCATCTATAAAGATGATTGACGGAGCCTGTTTTTTAGCTGTTTCAAAAAGGTCTCTTACTCTTGAAGCACCGACGCCGACGAACATTTCAACGAAATCAGAGCCTGAGATTGAGAAGAACGGAACTCCCGCTTCGCCTGCAACAGCCTTCGCAAGAAGTGTTTTACCCGTACCGGGAGGGCCGACAAGAAGTGCACCATGGGGGATTCTTGCACCTATATCCTTATATTTTCTGGGGTTTTTGAGGAAGTCGACTATTTCAGCCATTTCTTCCTTTTCTTCATCAGCACCCGCAACATCGGCGAAAGTTGTTTTCTTTCCTGATGCAGAAAGTGTCTTTGCGTTTGCCTTTGAGAAATTATTCATCTTTCCGCCGCCCGATGCCTGACGCATCATGACGATAAAGAGGATAACTGTAAGTCCTATAAGAATAATCATAGGAATTGTGCTTATAAGTAAACTGTTATCCTTTATGGGAACAAGGTCTGATACAAGCGGTTTATCGGGATTCTGCTTATTATATTCCGCTCTGTATTCAGAAAGGTCAACGTCATCAATGAAAAGTGAAACATGAGGAACTGTATAAACGATTTCGTTTTCTTTGCCCTTTATTTTCATTGTGAGTTTGCCCGTTCCCGAGCCGTTACCAAGGTCTAAAGTATATTCTTCAACCTGATAATTATCAAAATAAGATACTATTTCGGAGTATTTTCTTTCTGTAACATTTCCGCCTGCGGTCATAAGCATAAACATCAGTCCGCCAAGTATTGCCGCGGCAATGAGAATGTAAACAATAACTCCGCCTTTACTGCTTTTCAAATAGGTCAACTCCTTATTTTTTTATTTTTTCTCCATTTATTTTTACAGAACACCTACGTATTTAAGGTTTCTGTATTTTTCATCATAGTCAAGTCCATAACCGACAACAAAAGCGTCGGGGATAGTGAAAAGTGCTTTGTCTGCTTCGATTTCTGCTGTTCTTCTGTCGGGTTTATCGAGAAGAACGATAAGTTCTAAAGATTCGGGATTTCTTTCAAGAAGTTTTCTCTTCACCTTTGAAAGAGTGTTGCCTGTATCCAAAATATCTTCGGCAATAATTATATTATACCCCGAAAGGTCAGAAGCTATATCTCTTGTTATGTTGACATCTCCGCTTGAAACGGTAGAGCTTCCATAACTTTTCGCTGCCATAAAATCAACTTCACAAGGGATTGTTATTTCTCTTACAAGGTCGGCAACAAAAACGAACGAGCCTTTTAAGATTCCTACAACGAGGAGTTTTTTGCCCTTGTATTTTTCAGAAATTTCTTTTCCTGTCTTTTTTATTGCATCTTTTATTTCTTCTTCAGAAATGAGAACCGATTTTACTTCTGTTTCAAGTGATGTCATTTGAATTCCTCTATTCTTATTTCAAGTATTCTTTTGGTTTCTTCTGTAACCTTAACTCTGTCACAAACACCGAAATCTTCGGCAAAAATGATATCTTCTTCATCTGTTATAAGGATTTTCCTGTCCTTTTCAGATGCGGATATATTTTCATAGAGCTTTTTTATTCTATGCCTGAATTCTCTTCCGACAAGCTGTATTCTGTCGGAATTTCTGCGATTTCTCGCAGTGAGAACGGTACCTAATATTTTATCACAATCGAGGATATGATTTGTAAATTTTTTGTTAACAAGTTCGACTGCGTCTTCTGAATTATGATAAATAAGTATCACTTTTTTATATGGGGTAAAATTTTCCCCCTCTGAAAGTTTTAATTCGAAACTGAAAGCAGGGGCTTCTTCCTTTTGTTTTATGATAATTCTGTAACCCCTTACCTCTAAAGTTGCGGTTGGTGAAAGGTTTAAAAAACCGTCGCCATCTTTACAATAATCCATAATTGTGTCAATACGATGACGGTCGGCAGAAAATCCCTTTTCAATCAGAAATTTCTTTATAACTCTCGAAAGAATCGCATAGGGGATATCTTCGGCTTCTGTTTTATCTTCGTTTTCTATGATAAGGTCAAGCTGATTTTCTCCATGGCGGAGTTCTGAAAGATATCTGTCTGCAAGATCAGAAAGAAATTCTTCATCATAAGAAGCGAGTTTTGCGAAAGCCGTTATATTATTTACAGCACCCTCGTTTATATTCTCCATTTCGGGAATAATCGAAAGCCTTATTTTATTTCTCGAATATTTTGTTTCAAGGTTTGTGTGGTCGGTAACGAAGTCTGCACCGACTTCTTTTAAATAATCCTCAATCTCTTCTCTTGAAACGTCAAGCAAAGGGCGTATTATAGCGTCACGCATAATGGGAATTCCGCCCATTCCCGCAAGGGAAGTTCCCCTTATAAGATTAAAGATAACGGTTTCGGCGTTGTCTTTCTTGTTGTGTGCGGTTGCGATTTTTCCGCCCATTCTGTATTTTTCAAAGGTTTTATAGCGAAGATTTCTTCCCGCTTCTTCAAGAGAGAGTGAATGTTCCTTTGCGTATTCGGTAACGGGAATTTTTTCGCAGTAAAGATGAATTTTAAGTTTATCGCAAAGGTCTTTACAGAACTGTTCATCTCTGTCGGCTTCTTCACCGCGAAGACCGTGATTACAATGAACAGCCGTTAAGGTTTCTATGTAACCCTTTTGCCATAAAGAAAGCATATTATAAAGAAGGCATACGCTGTCAGCCCCGCCTGAAAGTGCAACG
>CALGTU010000177.1 GCA_937901465.1 uncultured Clostridia bacterium
GATTCTACTATTACAAGATTTGACATTATATATTTATCCTCAACTTTCTCAGGAGTAATTTTTCATAAAATAAAACAATAATTGTATAATCAAACAGAATATCTCTGTCCTGGCTTTTTAACAATATCTCCGTTCATTTCAAGCTCTGTAAGTTCAGAAAGGACAGATGAAATATCCCTTCCGATAAGTGCAGAAATCTCATCAGGAGTAAGACCACATCCATTTTGAAGCACAGTAATTATAGATTTCTGAATATCGCTGTATTCTGAAAAATCAAATTCTTTTTCTTCAGAAATAATTTCTTCTGTTTTTGATGAAACCTCTTTTCTTTCGTTGTTAATTGGTTTATTTTCGACATCACGACGAGGCTTTTCATTAAAAAATTCATCTTCAGAGGAATAATTACTGAAAGGATTAACAGAAACAAGTTTATGAGAAAAGTTCTCATAATATTCAAATAAAACATCAAGATGTGAAAAAGTCGGTATCGCACCTTCTCTTATAAGTCTGATAACTCCTGCATATCTTTGATCAAACAAATCTGCAGGCGGAACACAGAATACATCTCTTCCCTGATTCATAGCAAAATCGGCTGTTATAAGCGCACCACTTCTTTGTGAAGCTTCAACTACGAGTGTACCGAGAGAAATGCCTGACAATATTCTGTTTCTTTGAGGAAAGTTCTTTCCTTCAGGTCTTGTTCCAGGAAAAAATTCGGTAATAACAGCACCATGAACCGCAATTACTTTTTTGATATCCGCATTTTTAGTAGGATAATTGACATTCAAACCACATCCAAGAACCGCAACTGTTCTTGAATTTGCTTTAAGTGCTGCTCTATGAGCTGCCGAGTCAATACCAAGTGCAAATCCGCTTGCAAGAACAACGCCAGAATCCACAAGTTCATTACAGATTTTCTCCGCAAATTTCATGCTATAAGCAGATGGATTTCTAGTTCCCACAACTGTAAGAACGACTTCGTTATTTATAAAACTTGGATCCCCCATACAGAAAAGAACCGCTGGAGGATTGAATATTTCCTTTAATCTTTGAGGATATCTTTCATCATCTATCGAAATAACATGGTATTTATTCATATTGCAATAATCCATCAAATCATACATACTCTCGAAGAATGTATTGCAAATAGCTTTAGATTCACTTTTAGTAATATACTCACTTTTTCCATCACGAAGCGCTTTGTATGCAATAATAGGATCGTTATTAAAATGTGAGAGAACCTCCCATATTCTGTTATTTCCAGGTCCAAAAGCATCTACAAGCCATAGCCAATAAAATATAGCATCATTTTCATTATACATATATTTTCCCCTTTATTTCGACATTTCCCAAAGTATGATCGTCGCAGCAGTAGAAGCATTGAACGATTCTATACTTCCGTGCATCCTTATTGTGAATTTTTCATCACATAAAGCAATGTCATTTTCTGAAAGACCATTTCCTTCGTTTCCTATAATTGCAGCACATCCGCCTGAAAAATCACATCCAATGAGACTTTTAGCTGATTTATCAACAATAGCTGCAAAAGATTTTATATTTTTAGTTCTTAATTCAGATATCAGTTCTTCAAAATCTGTTTCTATTGTTTTTATTCTAAAAACAGAACCCATTGTTCCTCGTATAACTTTTGGATTATACAAATCACAGCATTTACATAAAATTACGCCATCTATTCCTAGTGCATCTGCTGTTCTTATGACTGTTCCTATATTTGATGGATCTTGCAAAGAATTTAAGACTATGTATCTTTCATCAGGTTTAACAAAATCACATAACTCTGTTTTTTCAGGGATTTTACATATAGCAAAAACACCCTGGGTATTCACTGTATCTGAAAGTTTATTTCCGAGTTCATCTGAAATTTTCATAATATTATTTTTAAACTCAGATAATTTATCGCAGTATTTTTCGTAAGCAGTTTCTGTTATAATGAGAAGTTCAATCATCGGAATCGTTGAAGAATCAAAGCACAATCTTGCCCCCTCAAGAACAAAAAGGCTATTCTCTTTTCTTGCTTTTTTGCTGTCCGATAATTTTCTGTAAAGCTTTATCGAAGGGTTATCTTTCGATGTTATCAATTCAGAATTTTTCATAAAAAGCTCCCCATACAATCATAAAATATACTTTTTTAAACGGGTATAAAAAACGGCAAAAAGTCAGAAGTAAAAAATACTCCTGACTCTTATTAACTATAGATTAAAGTGCTGCCTTTGCCTGTTCAACGATAGATGTGAAACCTGCGGGATCGTTGATAGCAATTTCAGAAAGCATCTTACGATTAAGTGTAATGCCTGCCTTCTTGAGACCATTCATAAGTGTTGAATAGTTCATACCATTCATCTTTGCAGCAGCAGAAATTCTTGAAATCCAAAGCTGTCTGAATTCACGCTTCTTCTGCTTTCTTCCGATGTAAGCATAGTTACCTGATTTCATCACGGCCTGTTTAGCCATCTTAAAATGCTTACTCTTGCTACCCCAATAACCCTTTGCGAGCTTAAGAGTTTTATTTCTTCTCTTGCGAGTCATCATTGCTCCCTTAACACGAGCCATATTCTTCTACCTCCGTATTGTTGTTTTCGTTTTCAATGCTTACCGATTACTTGTAAGGAAGCATTTCCTTGATTGCTGCTACGTTTGTTGCGTCTGCAACTCCACCAACGCGAAGCTGTCTCTTACGCTTTGTAGCCATCTGATTGAGTCTGTGTCTCTTGTTTGTGTGCTGAAACTTTACCTTACCATTCTTAGTAAGCTTAAAGCGTTTTTTAGCACCAGAATGTGTCTTTAACTTTGGCATTTGTATTTTCCTCCCTTATTTTGATGATTTCGGTGTGATAAACATTACAAGGGCACGTCCCTCTGATTTGATAGGCTTATCAACAGCACCGAATTCAGTACAAGCTTCTTTAAAGCGTTCAAGTAATTCTTCTCCGAGATGCGGATGAGCAATTGCACGCTTCTTAAAACGAACAGAAACCTTTATCTTATCTCCACCCTGAAGAAACTTAATAGCCTGGTTTACCTTTGTTTCAAAATCATGGGTGTCGATGCTTGAAAACATTCTTATTTCCTTAACTTCAACAACCTTCTGATTTTTTCTTGCTTCCTTTTCTCTCTTCGATTGTTCAAAAAGATACTTTCCGTAATCCATTATTCTACATACAGGCGGAACAGCGTTTGGTGAAATCTTAACAAGGTCAAGATCGCTTTCCTCAGCGAGTTTAAGAGCTTCTTTAACAGAAATGATACCAACCTGTGCACCATCGGCTCCGATAAGGCGTATTTCCTTATCTCTGATTTCCTCGTTAATTTCAAGTTCCTTTTCTTTAGTACTGATAGTGAAGCACCTCCGTAACATCAAAACCAATTATAAAAAATTTGAGCGCGAACAGATCCGTTCACGCTCATAACTCAAGTTCTACACACATCAATATGTATATTTCTCTCTGTTATTTACCCGAGTCGCTCACAGGCGCTAAGGTGAGAACGAACTGTTCTGCTTTGTTTTACTCGTCTATTATACACTCTATCAAATCTATTGTCAAGTGTTTTTTGAAAATTTTTCATATTTTTTTAATTTTTTGCTATTTCATATATATTTTCGACCTTTTCGGCAATAAAATCCGCGCCTGACAAAGTAAATTCATCCATATTGCCATATCCGTAAAGAACAGCTATTGATTTTATTCCATTATCTTTAGCACCAATTATATCATATTTTCGATCTCCGACCATAAAGCAATCTCGCCTATCATATTCCCCGAGTTCAAGAACTTTAGCTATAATATCTGATTTGTTACATAGCTTTCCTTCGAGATCACTTCCTACGACCACATC
>CALGTU010000178.1 GCA_937901465.1 uncultured Clostridia bacterium
GCCGTGTAACGGACAGATAGTCTTGATATCAAGCCCTGCCGCTTTTTTGAGAAGAGCATTAACCTGCGCACCGTATTTTCCTACAATGCCGATATAGTATCTTCTTGCTTCGTCCGCCCAGTCGTCGTTTTCATCGGGAACGCCGAATTTTCCGAAACCGTCAGCCGAGAAAAGAACCTTATCATAAGAATCATAAGTAACAATTACTTCAGGCCAGTGAACCATAGGCGCTGTAACGAAAGTTAAAGTGTGCTTTCCGAGAGAAAGAGTATCTCCTTCGCCGACAGTTATGTTCTTATCAGCAAAATCCGTTCCGAAAAAGTTTTTCATCATAGCAAAGGCTTTTGCAGACGAAACGATTTTCGCATCGGGATATGTTTTAACAAAGTTCATTATGTTTGCCGAATGGTCGGGCTCCATATGCTGAACAATGAGATAATCGGGATTTCTTTCGCCTAAGGTATCGCGGATATTATCAAGCCATTCGTGAGTGAAATTAGCGTCAACAGTATCCATAATAGCGATTTTATCATCGATAATCGCATAGGAATTGTATGAAATTCCGTTGGGAACTTTATACTGACCTTCAAAAAGGTCGATTTTCTTGTCGTTAACGCCGATATATCTTATATCATTTGTTATTGTCATTAGGGTTATCCTCCTTTGAAAAAATAATTTGTTAAAAGGATTATATCATAAGATTTTTTCAAATTCAATACAAAAGAAAAAATTTACTTTTTCTTTGCGTGAGAATTATGTTGAAATAAATGGGTTTTCGTGGTATAATATACGAAATGAGTATTCCCCCGAAAGAGAGGGTATAAACAATGGAAGATAAAAAAATAAAATCTTACCGCAAAAACTGGACAAGTTCAAGCCTTGCGCTTCTCGGTAACGAACTGCGTGAATATGCCGCACCCTTAAGAGAACTTATGGCGTATTTCCGCTGTGCTATTATGGAGGTTGAAACTAAATTCCGTGTTCTCAATGAAGAACTCTCGTTGGAATATGACCGCAACCCCATAGAATCGATAAAGACAAGACTCAAATCGATAGAAAGCATCGCCGAAAAACTCGACAGAAAAGGCCTTCCTATGACTGTTGAAAGCATCGAGGAAAATATCCGCGATGTTGCGGGAGTAAGAGTAATCTGTGGATTTCCTGCGGATATCTATATGCTCGCCGATGCACTTCTGCGTCAGGACGATATAACTCTTATAGAAAAAAAGGATTATATGACAAATCCCAAACCAAACGGATACCGCAGTCTTCATCTCATAGTTGAAATACCTATCTTTTTGCACGATGAAAAGAAACCGATGAAGGTTGAAGTTCAGCTCAGAACCATATCTATGGACTGGTGGGCTAGTCTTGAACATAAAATCCGCTATAAAAAAGATGTTCTCGTTACCGAATTTATCGAGAGAGAACTGCGTGAATGTGCCGAAGCGGCGGCAGAACTCGACAGAAGAATGGAAAATTTATCAGAAAGCATAATAAGAAACGAAGAAACGGAAGAATGAGATGTTTTTTAAAACACGAAATGTAGAACTGTATTACGAAAAAACAGGCGAAGGCGAACCTCTCATACTTCTCCACGGAAACGGAGAAAGCCATGAAATATTCAACGAAGCGATAGAAGTTTTAAAAAGAAAATTCACAGTTTATGCTATCGACACGAGAGGACACGGCAAAAGTTCGGCTGTTTTAGAAATACATTATGATGATATTGCGCATGACGTATATCGTTTTATAAAGAGATTTGATATCAAAAAACCCGTTGTCTATGGTTTCAGCGATGGCGGAATTGTAGCGCTTCTTCTCTGCATAAAACATCCCGATCTGCTTGAAAGAGCGATAGTAAGCGGTGTTAATATAAATCCACAGGGTATAAAAACAAAATGGTTACTTCTTTTCAAGTTGATATACTTTTTTACAAAATCAGAAAACTATAAGATGATGATTACAGAACCAAATATCAGTTTTTCTGAACTTGAAAATATAACAACTCCCGTTGATATTATCTGCGGAAGTCGTGATATGATAAAGAATTCGCATATGAAAGAAATTTCAGACCATATACCGAATTCAACCTATACAGAACTTATCGACGAAACCCATGGTAGTTATATTATCCATACAGACAAAATCGCAAGGGTTATAACCAAAAAGGTTGCAAGGGATATTATCGAAAGAGTTACAAATATGGAAGAACTTTTCGATATCCTTATTGTTAAACTGAGAAACGACCCCGAAGAATTCTTTACCGATGAAAAAATTCAGGAATATTATAAAATAGTTCTTTCTTACTATGAAAACGGCTTGTGGCTTTCTGACTATGAAGCCGACCAGAAAGGTTTTCTGCCGAGAAGTTTGAAAAGGGGAATTTTATCGCAGGACGGTTTCTATAACTTCATAGCAGATGTTGTTTCTGCCGAAAAGGAACTTGACAGAAACAAGCAGGTGTGATAATATAAATCAAAACTTAATATATGCTGCCACCGGGTAGCGAAGATGCAAAAAAGCATCCGTATATACATCGTTAGGTCTTTGAAGATGTATATGACGGGTGCTTGATTTTTTTAAAAGGAGTAATTATGAAAAAACTGACGGAATATTTTTCTAAAACAGAAATCATTTTGTGGTCTGTATCGGGTGTTATGATAATATCATCTTTCTTTATTTTCGACAGAGAAAACTATATGACCTTAATAGCCTCTTTAATCGGAATAACATCGCTTATTTTCGCAGCAAAAGGCAACCCTGTATCACAGATACTCATGATAATTTTCAGCCTTATGTATGGTGCGATTTCTTTCACATTCTCATACTACGGCGAAATGATAACCTATCTCGGAATGACACTCCCTATGTCTGTTACAGCACTTGTTTCATGGCTTAAAAATCCTTATGAAAAGGGAAAGAAAGAGGTTAAAGTAAATACATCTTTCTCAAAAAAAGAAATTCTGTTTATGATTTTTTTAACGCTTGCAGTAACACTCATTTTCTATTTTATTCTTAAAAGACTCGGAACATCAAATCTTATTCCCTCAACCATTTCTGTCGCAACAAGCTTTGCTGCGGTTTATCTTACATTCAGAAGAAGCCCTTATTTTGCACTTCTCTATGCTTCAAACGATATTGTTCTCATAATTCTCTGGATACTTGCAAGTATCTATGATACAAGTTATATCTCGGTAGTTGTATGCTTTATGGCATTTCTTGCAAATGACATATATGGCTTTATCAGCTGGCGCAGAATGGAAAAAAGACAGAAAAAAACGACTGTTAATTAACAGTCGTTTTTGTTTTACTTAGTCTTTTCATAATTTTCACAATCGGCGGAATCAAAAACCCACAGATAAGATTGCTTACCCCGTGGATACAGTCGAAAGGCAACCCCGAAACTATCCAGGCGATAGTCCCCTTAAAATCAAGCCCGAACATAATTGCCTGCGCGGGCGCGTATAAAGTCCCGTATAAAAATCCGTGTAAAGAACAGATTATTATGTAGATTAAATATTTTTTGTTTTCAGATATTTTTTCGGGGACGATAAGAACGCCTGTCCATAACGGAAGCCATATATAGATATATGGTATCCACCAGTTATTGAATCCATAAAAAAGCCCCGTTAAAAGAACGAAAACCATTATAGGATAAATCGCTTTTTTTCTGTAAACAGCAGAAAACGAAACTATGAAAACCGCGATAAGATGAATGTTTGGAAGCGCTTCGGTAATGAGTTTTGAAACGAAAATCAAAGCGCCCAACATTCCGAAAATTATGATTTCTTTTATTGTCGGTTTAAAATCATTCCGCCCTGAATTCATATAAACCGCCCTCTGTGATTTCTGTTGTGTCAACGCCCGAAACGGCATACTCTCCGTTTACATAAAAAGCCCAGTATTTTCCGTCTTTGTCAAAGTCAAGAGTAGTTCCGTTTACAGTCTTTACATAAAGTCCGTAATCGCTATCTTCACCCGAGATAAGACCTACTTTCATAAGTGCATCTCCGACTGTTTTTTCATCGGTGTAAACGGTGAAGATTGTGTTGTTTCCGTTACCGTCATAAACGATAAAGGTGAATGATTTTTCGCCCTCTCCGATTTCCTGATAGTTATAGGAAATCGCAGGTGCTTCGGGCTCTTCGACAGTTACTTTTTTACAAGCTGAAAGCGTAAAAGACATCGCCGTAATCAATGCCATAAGAAGAAAGTTTTTTGCAATTTTTTTAAAAAGATTTTTCATAGCAAAACTCCTTTTTGATTTTTTGAAAAGTTTTCCCGAACAGGCACTCGCTGTTTTTATGGGATTTTTTTATATGTCGGAAAGTATTTCGACTCGATGAGAAAATCATCCGCCTTCTCAGGAATAATCCCAATGGCATTTTGGGGATTTACGGCATCCTTACAGAATGATTTTTTAAGTTCATCACACGGCAACGGGCTTGTGCAGGATTCTCACCTGCTTCCATTCCGACAACAGATATTATAGCATAGGTTTAATGTGTTTACAAGAAAAATAAAAAAATGGTACTCTTCTTTGAGTACCATTTTTATTTTTTATTGTGAAACCATATCTTCGATATTTCCTGTTTTTCCTGCAAGACCCAAGGCTGTGTCAACGGGAAGAGAGAAACATATACCCTTGTTTTCTGTCATTATCCCTGCTTCTTCCATAATGTTTTTCATAACCTGATCTCTGTCATCTTTTCCGACAACGATGAAAACAACATCCTTTTCGGGCTGAATAGAAATGCCGAGGAATTTTGCGGCTTCTTCTCCACCAAGCCCCAAGCCGTGAAGAAGTGTTCCACCGCGGGCACCTGCTGATTTTGCAGCCTCTTTAACGGCTTCAAATCCGCCTCTGTTTACTATTGTTACTATGAGTTCGTATTTTGCCTCTGACATCTCTTTTGTTCCCTCCTTGTCGGGCGAAGTTTTGTTGAGTTTGAATGCCGTTCCCGATGCGGCTGTTATGGGGATTGTGAATGCTATTCCTTTTCCTGCCTCTGTGAGAGAGAGTCTGTTGTTGAAAATCTCATAGAGGTGCATCACTTTTTCGTCTGAAACGAATGAAAACGCTGTTACTTTCTTGTTTTCACCAAGACCTAAATAATCGAGCATTTCCGAATCGGCAGAACCATAAGCGTGTGTTAAAAAACGGCAGGGTATATTTTCTTCAATGAGAATGTTCTGAACAAGATGACCGCAACTGTAATCTGCTATTAAAATCATCGCTTTCATTTTTTATACACCCTCCTTTTCAAGAACTATAATATCGTCGCAATCGGCAGTAAGAGTAATCGGGAAAATCTGTCCCTCGTCCGAAACTGCTCTGGGCGAAGTTCTGAATTTGCTTATAAGACCTAAAATCTGTATTGTAAGTAAGGGAGTCATCGCAACCATAGCAACAATTCCGAATGCGTCTGAAGCGATATTTCCACCTGCTGCGAAACTTGCACCCATAGCGAGAGGAAGAAGGAATGTTGCCGTTAAAGGCCCCGATGCTACTCCGCCTGCGTCGAATGCAACAGATGTGAATATAGGTGGAACAAGAAAACTGATAATAAGTGCAAAAGCATAACCGGGGATTAAAAACCAGAGAATAGAAATTCCCGTTATAACTCTTAACATAGCAATTCCGACAGAAGCCGAAACGCCGACAGCAAGGCTTATTCCGAGAGCCTTTGCAGAAATTCTGCCTTCTGTTATCGTTTCAACCTGTTGTTTTAAAACATGAACTGCGGGCTCTGCCGAAACGATAAAGTAACCGATTATCATTCCTATCGGGATGAGTATCCATGAAAATCCACCACCCGCAAGGCTTTCACCGATATACTGACCGATAGGCATAAATCCTACATTAGCACCTGTTAAGAAAAGAACAAGTCCTATATAGGTAAAGATAAGTCCTACAAAAATTTTTATGAGTGTTTTTTTATCAAGTTTGAGTGATATAAAATTGAATATGAGAAAGAATGCTACTATCGGTAATATAGCCATAGCGACTTCTTCCATATAGTGAGGAAGAGAGTGTGAGAACTTTCTGAAAACCTCTGAAACGAAATCATAATTTCCTATGGGTTCTATTGTCTGTTCGGGAATTTCTGTATTATTGATAGCACCGAGAATAAGTACTGTAAGAATAGGCCCTATTGAACACATAGCAACAAGACCGAAACTGTCTTCTTCTGATGTCTTGTCACCACGGATTGATGAAAGGCCAAGACCCAAAGCCATTATGAAAGGAACTGTTATAGGTCCCGTTGTAACTCCGCCCGAGTCAAACGCTGTCGGGATAAAGTCCGATGTTATGAGCGGTGAACAGGCGAATATGAAAACGAGTGCGTAGAAAATTACAAAAAGATATGAAATCTTTATCTGTAAAAAGATACGAAGAAAAGCAATCGCAAGAAAAAGTCCAACGCCTATTCCTACTGACCATATCATAACCTGAGAGTCTGCAATGGGAGTCTGGTCCGCGAGAACTTTAAGGTCAGGCTCAGCGACAGTTACAAGAACACCGATTATAAAGCATATCGGCAGAATAAGCCAGACTTTTTTCAGCCTTACAAGCTTAGCACCTATCTCTTCACCTATAATAATCATCGAAGTGTCAGCACCCAGTGTAAAAAGCCCTATGCCGACAACGAGAAGAACTGTTCCGACAAAGAACATAAAAAACATTTCTCCGCTGACGGGAACTATCGAAACCATCAAAAGAAAAACGATAGCTGCAACAGGCAGGACAGAGCCTAATGATTCTTTTATTTTTTCTAAAAGATTTTTCTTCACATCTTCACCCCTTGATGTTAAAAGTGATATTTATCATATTATATCATATTTTAAAATTACGGGCAAGATTCATAAATTATCTTTACTGTATTTTAAGGGTATGCTATAATTATCCCATATCCTTAAAAGGAGTGTTTTAAATGAAATATATATCAGAAAGAGAAAAAGTTATCTGCATTGATGAAAATGAAAACGAAGTCGGCGTTGTAACATTCCCTGAAACAGAAAAGGGTGTTTTTACAATAAACCATACTTTTGTCGATGAAAAAATGCAGGGGAGAGGTATTGCCTCAGAACTTGTTAAAAGAGCGATAAACAGCATAAATCTTTCAGGCGGAGAGGCAAAGGCAACTTGTTCTTATGCGCAGAAATATATCGAAAAGAAAGGCATACGCCCATATGTTATCTGCCATATGATGACAAGTATCGACGGAAAGGTTACGGGTGATTTTTTATATGGTGAAAAGGGAACAAAGTCCTCTGAAAGTTATTACGAAATAAACCGACGGATAAAAGGTGACGCTTTCGCCTGCGGAAGAATAACTATGGAGGGCAGTTTCACAAACGGATACAAACCCGATTTGTCTCCTTTTAAAAACGCAGATGTTTCTTATGAAGATTATGTCGCTATGAAGCATGATTATTATGCCGTTTCTTTCGATAGACTCGGAAATGTCGGCTGGAAAGAAAATATCATCCACGACTCTGACGAAGGCTATGATAACTGTCATATCATTGAGGTTTTAACAGAAAAAACTTCCGCAGAAAAACTTGCTTACTATAAGAGTATCGGCGTTTCATATATCTTTGCGGGAAAAGATGATATCGATATAAATAAAGCACTCTCAAAACTCCATAATCTTTTCAATATAAAGAAACTTCTTTTAGAAGGCGGAAGTATAATAAACGGTGCATTTTTAAAAGCGGGTTGCGTTGATGAACTGAGCCTTATTGTGACACCCGTTATAGCCGATAAAGACGATAAACCGCTTTTCTGTGATTCTTCTGTAACAGAGTTTGAATTTGTTTCATCAGAAAAAATGTCCGATGACTCTTTGTGGATAAGATACGAAAGGTAACGAAAAAAGACTATCGTAAATAAGATTACGATAGTCTTTTGTTTTGTATCAAAAAAGTTATTCTCCGTCAAAAAGTGGAGTTGAGAAATATCTTTCTGCGGTATCGGGAAGAACAGTTACAACGGTTTTGCCTTTGCCGAGTTTTTTAGCGAGTTTCTTTGCGGCAGCAACGTTTGTTCCCGCTGAAATGCCACACATAATTCCTTCAAGACGGGCAAGGTCTTTAGCAGTTTCGATAGCTTCTTCATCGGTTACTATATAAACTTCGCTGTAAATATTCTGATTTAAGTTTTCGGGAATTATGCCATCGCCTATTCCCATCTGAAGATGAGTTCCTATTGTTCCGCCTGCGAGAATAGCGGCGTTCTGAGGTTCAACCGCCCATATTTCAATATCGGGATAAAGCGCTTTGAGTGTTTCACCAATTCCGCTTATTGTTCCGCCTGTGCCTATTCCCGAACAGAAACCGTGGATTTCCTTTCCTGCCTGTTCAACAATTTCAAGACCTGTATGGTGCTTATGGGCAAGTGGATTAGCAGGGTTTTCAAACTGCTGAGGAATGAAAACATTGGGGTTTTCATCTTTCATACGCTGAGCCGTTTTAAGACATTCATCAATACAATCGCCTATGTTTCCCGCGTCGTGAACGAGAATAACTTCAGCACCGTAATGACGAACGAGCATTCTTCTTTCTTCACTTACAGAGTCGGGCATAATGATAACTGTCTTGTATCCCTTAACGGCACCTATAAGCGCAAGACCAATTCCCTGATTTCCGCTTGTAGGTTCAACGATAATTGTATCTTTGTTGATGATACCCTGTTCTTCGGCTGTTATAATCATATTGTATGCCGTTCTTGTCTTTATCGAACCGCCGACATTGAGCCCTTCGAATTTAACAAGAATTTCCGCGCTGTCATCATCGACCATACGATTGAGGCGGATGAGGGGTGTATGCCCTATAACCTCAAGAATGTTGTTGCTTATCATAATATGTCAATCCTTCCAAGATATAAAAGTCGCCAATATATTATATGATAAATCGCAGGAAATGTCAATATAAAGCGTTTTGTTTTATGCCATTCGTAAAATTTAATTCTTTTCATGACAGTTTGGCGACGAAAAAAAGATTTATTTATGATATGTTTTTTGGCTAAAATGACAATTTTTAGGGAAAAGCGTTACATTCATATTCTAAAGTGGTATAATCTATAATGTATAATTATAGGCAGTTTCTGCTTTTTAATAAATCAGGAGGAAACAGATATGAGAAAGAAAAAATTCGGCATCATAAGAAAACGAATACTCTCATTGTTACTTGCAACAATGATGATTTCTTCATCTGCTGTAACAGTATTTGCAACAGATGATCTTTCGCTTTCCGGTGATGTGACCACAACAATCACGGAACAGACACCTGAAGAAACAGATGTTCCCGATGAAACACCTGAAGAAACAGACGTTCCCGAAGAAACACCTGAAGAAACAGATGTTACTGACGAAACACCTGAGGAGACAGATGTTACTGATGAAACACCTGAAGAAACAGATGTTCCTGAAGAAACACCTGAGGAAACAGATGATCAGATGTTTGGCGGAAAGGTAACATACCACTATATTTCAGATGATCCGGGTGGAGACCTGTTACCTTATGAATATTATGGTATACAGTATGACGCTGATACAATGGCGGAAATGTCAGATGGAATTTCAGAAGTTCCGTCTTACTATGCTTCTTATTATTCTTCAGAAGTAAGATATAATAGTTCTGTTGGATATAATTCTCTTACCCAAGAACAGAAAAAAGCGTATGACTATATCTATGCAGCTGCCTGTGAAATTGATGAAAGCACAGACAATGCTATATTGAATGAAGAAAATAGTAAATATTATTTCGGAGTAAAAGCTTTCCCTGAAGCTGTTGATATTGATAGAGACTCTTTATTTACAACATACCTTGCTTTTTATAAGGATAATCCACAGTTTTTCTGGTTAGGACATCATTATGGCTATAGCCATGTAGAAAGTCCGACTATGAAGATTACTGGTATAGCGTTCGGAATCGATTCTACTGCTTCAGACTATGCTGACGGCGATTACAGAATGCAGATAAAAGAAGAAATTTTTACTGAAGTAGAAACGGTTCTTGAAGGCGCAGAAGATTACGGAAACGATTATACAAGAGAATGGTATATCCATAACTATCTCTGTGAAAAGACTGTTTATGATTTGGCCGGAGATCATGCACATGATATTTCAGGCCTTATTGTTGACGGAAAAGCAGTATGCGAATCATATGCAAAATGTTTCCAGCTTTTCATGAATGCACTTGATATCGATGTTATGTATATTACAGGTACATCAAATGGTGGAGGTCATGCATGGAATCAGGTCGGACTTGTTAATGATGGAGAAATCGAATGGTATAATGTCGATGTAACATGGGACGATCAGAAAACAGGATACAAATATAACTATTTCAACGTTGTTGACAGTGATGGTTCAAGTTATGATTTTACTAATGGTAATAGTGCGGGTAACAAACATACTCCCGATCCTGTAACTTCCGAAGAATATGTTTATTCTCCCAAAACATGTAATTCAACTACATATTCATATAAGAATCATGCGAAGAATTATATGTTAGCCCCCGACTATGCTGTTGCGAAGATAGGCGAAACAGAATATCGTTATCTTGATCAGGCAATAGAAGAATCAGAAGAGGGCGATACTATCGTTCTTCTCAATAATGCAATCTATGATGGCGCAACTATGCCCGAACATGCTCTTACTATTGATTGTAACGGATACACAATCGATTTTGTGCAGAGTCTTGATATGAATGCCGATCTTACAATAAAGAATACTTCAGGATTTGATCTTGATATGTGTTCTTTCGATCTTACATATTATGAGTATATTTTCCTCAATGACAATACTCTTTCGTTTGAAGGAACATGGAATGGATATTTCCCTGTAATCGTAAGCGGTTATATCGAGAATTCCAACAATGAAGATTCAGGCAAAGTAGTTATTGACCTTGAAAACGAAAACGAATTTGCTATTATGAATATGGTCGGCGTTGAGAACATTATAATAGCCGATAATGAATACGCTTCTTTCTTTGCGGGATTCGAACTCGGAGATGTTGTTGTCGGTGAAAATTCTGTTCTTTCAACATTCTGGGAAGCAGGTAGCATTGCTTCAATCGACATTCCCGAAACATCATATCTTGAAGTTTCATCTGCCGTTCATGACGCTTTCTTTATAATACATGATACAATACAGGATACTGTAATCATCAAGGCAGCAAATATGGAAGAAGGACTTCCTTCACTTATAACACGCCTTAATTATTCTGTTGATACATTTAAGTTTTTCCATATAACAGAAAACGGTGAAACAGAATATTACATAACAATGGAAATAGGCAATGAGGGTCAGCATATTTATAAACCTTTCAAAACAGCCGATTTTACAATTTCTGACGGAACAGATTCTGTAAAACGCTGCACATTCAGAGAAGCACTTGAATATGTCGGCGAACAGGAAGCAGATTCTCAAACAACATATACAATCACATATACAGGAACAGAAGAAACTGTATGTATCACAGAAGATGTAGTATTTGATATCCCTGAAAACTGTTCTCTTAATATCAAGGGTTCAAAGTATCAGTTTGAAGGTAATGTTTCATTCGCTGAAGGATATAAAGAAGTTTCATTTATAGATTCAGATGTAAAATTCATTAGAAATTCTATATCAGGTAACAACGGAACTATATCATTTCAAAATACAAAAGGCGTTTTCGATGGTTGTACTGTTTCAAGAACAAGCCTTACTGTCTTTTTCTGGTCAGATGTAGAAATAATTGACAGCAAGAATACCAACCTTGTTACAGATTTCTCAATGGTTAGTCTTGGTGGCGAATCAAAGTTAAGCATCGGAGATTATACTTTTATTTCAGAACTTGCATCATACAGCCCCGATAATATTATCAATCTCAATGCCGGTAAAGCTGAAATATTATCATTGAGGACTTTTGAAGACGGAAGTTTTATATTCAATATAAACTCTGATAGTGTTATTATCACTGTAAATAATATATCATTAGCCAGTGGAAAGGTTCTTATCCATTCTGCTTCTGCTAAAAAAGGCCAGAAGATAATGAATGTTCCTGATGATTATTCGGCATTTTTCACCACCGACATGAAAAACGCAGCAGGAGAACCATTCTCAGTAGTATACAGAGCAGGAACACTTGTATATGATGTGCCTGTATATCGCCTTGAAGGAGTAGGAATATTCTCTGAATGGAGCGATATACTTTCATATATCAATAAGAACGGTTCTTCAAGCAGTGACTATGAAGTAACACTTCTTTGCGATGTAGAGATAAATAGTCTTACTCTTCCGTCAACAACAAAGGCAAACAGCATCACATTCAGTGGCGAAGATATGACATATACAGGAACATCACTCAAACTTCCTGTAACAACAACATTTGAATGTAACCTTAATGCTGAAAACACAGCAATAACAGCATCAAAGAATGTAACATTAAAGAATGCTGATATCAAGAGCATCACAGGAACAACTGCATCAGAAATGACAGTTTCAGGAGATGTTTTCGTTGGAACAATGAAAACATTCAAGAAAGTAGATGCAACAGAAGGTAGCATAGTTGCAGAAACAAATGTAACAGTAACAGATTTCATAGGAAATCTTACAGCAACAACACCAAAGACAGTAGTATCAATAGCAAAGGCATATGATGCAGAAATCAAACTCGTATCAGATGCAAACGAAAAGTTCGCAAAAGTTACAGTAAATGAAGTAGCAGAAGACGAAACATTGACAGTAACAATAGTAAATGCCGAAAGAGAAGTAATTCCCGTTTCAGGCGGAACAGTAATTCTTTATACAAGCGGAAAGGATATTTCCGAAAAGGTAGAAATTACAAATGTAATGGAAAACGACGGAGAACTGAAGGCATACTACTATGCGAAATCGAAGACAGTAAAGGCAGAATGGCCTTACGCAGCAACATTGACATATGAAGAAGAAGGAGAAGAGGTATCAGTTGATTGTCCTAACCTTGACAGAGCATTTGACATAATCAATGCAAAGAAGGATAATACAAAGAACTATATAATCACATTGAATGTATCAACAGATTATACATCAATGACTCTTCCTACATATGCAAACAGCATCACATTTGACGCAGATGAATATGAATATACAACATTCACATATACAGGAACAACTTTAAAACTTCCTGTAAATACATACTTCAATTGCAAATTTATCGCAGAAAACACAGCAATAACAGCATCAAAGGATGTGTATATTTCAAACGCAACTGTAAAGAGCATTACAGGTACAAGAAATTCAAACCTGGGAGTAACAGGAACATTAAACGCAGAAAGCGTAAAGACATTCTCGGTAGTAGATGCAATAACAGGTGAAATAGTTGCAGAAACAAATGTAACAGTAACAGATTTCATAGGAAATCTTACAGCAACAACACCAAAGACAGTAGTATCAATAGCAAAGGCATATGATGCAAACATTAAACTTGTATCAGATGCAAACGAAAAGTTCGCAAAAGTTACAGTAAATGATGTAGCAGAAGGCGAAGAAGTAGTGGTTTCAGTTGTTGATGGAAACGATGAACTTATTTCGTTCTTCAGCAATACTCCTGTTCTTTATTCATCATCTGATATTGCTGAAAATGTGACTATTGTTAACGAAACAGCAAATGAAAATCCTTTATCAGCTTATTATGTAAAGGCAAAGAAGGCTGTATATGTCGGATATGAAGAGGCGGTTTTAGCAGTATATGTAGATGTAAATGATACCGATGTATTCGAAAAGTATTTCACAAACTTAGAAGAAGCAATAGCATACATTCCTTTAGATTCACTTTATGTAAGTATTAATGTTAAAGATAATGTAAGAGTAGAAAAACTTTCGTTCCCTAAATACAAAAACTGCAATATGGAGTTTATAGGCGAGGATAATGCAATCTTACTTGATAATGTTACAAGTGTTCCGATAGCATGTGCGATTAACTTCTATGATCTTATAATTGATAGCACAAAATCCTTTAAGATCAACGCGACAGGTGAACTTTATCTTGAAAATGTTCTCATATACAGTGAAATGACTGCCAATATCACTGCATCGGATAATGTTATTTTAAAAGACTTCTCTGCATGGAATCTGGCATCTATTTCAGGTAAGGGAACAAAGGATATTGCATACTATGGTATGAATAATATCGACTACAAATTAAGCGGATTCGGAGAAGTTATTTTCTGTGACGACTCAAGCACTACTATCAGCAATGCGGTAACCATAAAGGACGCTGTTTACGGAATGGATACCCTTGTAAATCTTCTTCCCGGTGCTAATGTAAAATTCACTGATGTATATGATGCTAACGGAGATGTTTCCATGGAAATGTTTTATTGCAGCGGAAATGTATTACCCGTAACAATCACAGGCGAAGTTTATGGAAATATCATTCTTAAACATCAAACTAAATTCACAAGCGGACAGCAGCTTCTTGTAGCTTCAAAGGCAGATCTTTCAAGCTTCACTATTTATAAAGCTTCATGTCCTGATGAAAAGGATTATGTTCTTACAAGAAAGAGCGGAAAGGTTTATATCAAGCCTGTTCTTCTTGAAGTATCAGACGGAGTGAATAACTATGGTTATGCTGAATGGACAGATTTCGTTGCTATGGTAAATGAAAATAACGATTCAGAAGCATATTACAATGTAACACTTCTTGGTGATTACAATGTCGGCGGAGCACTCACAATGCCCAAGGCAGGATATTATTCAAAGATTATGATTTCATCAGAAGAAGATAATGTATATGACCTTACATTTACCGGCGGAATAAAGCAGACAGGAAATATGGTTCTTGAAAATCTCAATATGAAGTCTGTAAATACAAGAGGAGTAGAATCAGCATATACAATCACAATGGGCAAATACAATATCAATTCATCAAATGTTGATTTCGGAAAAGCAAAATTCTCAGGTGCGTCATCTAAAGATAATGCGGTTCTCTGGGGTAATATCGGCGGAAACATTACAGTTACAGATATCATCTTATCAGATACAACAGTAACAGGAACAGTAAAAACTTCTAAAAATCTTGTTGTTTCGGGAGATGTTGTATTTGAAAACACAGTAAATGTTTACGGAATCGAAAGATTTGATGAAGATGCAGCAACTATCACACTCAAAAAGGGAAAACTTCTTACCATAGGCAGAGGCGGAAGCGGAACAAAAACAATCACAATAAATCTTGATGTTCCCGTAACCGCAAAGACAAAGGTAGGAACAGTTGCTTCAGGAACTTACAATGGAAACTTTGTCGGCGGAAATGTTGACATTGCCGTTGAAGGAACTACAATCTATGCATATCCCAAAGCATAATTCCATTATTGCTTAAAACAAAAAAGACTATCGTAAATCCTTACGATAGTCTTTTTATTTGTTCTATTGTGAGAAAAATACTTTTTTATGCTATAATAAAAATATATTTTTTTAAAAAACAGACTTTTTTCAAAACCCGATCGTTTATATATCAGAAAGGAGGAGAAAAGCGTGGAACAAAGCATGGATTTTTCAGTGGTGTATGAAAGAAATGTCGACAGCGTTTACAGAATATGTTTTATGCATTTAGGAAGTGTATCCGATGCTGAAG
This sequence comes from uncultured Clostridia bacterium, assembly GCA_937901465.1. Classification (GTDB taxonomy): domain Bacteria; phylum Bacillota; class Clostridia; order Oscillospirales; family Ruminococcaceae; genus RGIG4131. The sequence goes on from CALGTU010000178.1 coordinate 15,607, forward strand.
ATGCCACGCAATCGGTATTTTTGAAGTACCTTAAACAAGAGAAGACTTTTTCCGATACATCTCACGAAAAGGCGTGGTTTATCGTTACGGCGAGAAATCATTGCCGTGATACTTTAAAATGCTGGTGGAGAAAAAACCGCGTTGACGAAGAAGAGATAAAGGAAAAAGCAGTTTATCCTGAGGATGACGATGAGGGAATACTCTTTGAAAAAATGAAGAAACTCTCTCCGAAGTACAAGGAGGTTTTATATCTTTATTATTACGAAGAATATTCCGTAAAAGAAATATCAGAGCTTATCGGCAAAAACGAAAGCACGATAAGAACTCGTCTTTCTGTCGGGAGAAAGAAACTGAAAGAAGAACTTGAAAATGGGGGTACATATAAATGAATGAGAAAAAAATGAATGCGGTATTCGAAAGAATGTCGCCGACAAAGGAGCAGAGAGAAAAGATGTTTGATAAAATAAATAAAGAAAATACAAGTGGAAACAAGAGAAGAAACATAAACTTTAAAAAAGTTCCTGCATTTATAGCAGCAGCGGCAGTTATCATAATGTCGACAACAACGGTTTATGCAACAAACGCTTTCGGCATTGCGGATTTTCTGGGCAAGGTCTTTAAAGGAGGAGAAACCCTTGAAACTTCGGCTTATATTCCTTTAACAGAAAAAACATCAACAAACGCTGATGTTGATATGAATGTTTTAGGGGTAATCGCTTCTGAATCAAGCGTTAATGTTCTTGTTGAACTCACAAGAAACGACGGTAAGGATTTTCCCGAAAGATTCGAGTGTATCGAAAGTGGCTTCCATTTCAATAATGCTGTATTCGGATTCGGGTCATCAAGAAGACACATAATAACAGAAGGCAATAAGGCGATAGTTCTTTTTAATGCAAATGTCTGCGGAAACACTGTTGACGGCGAAGAAGTAACTATAATAATGACCGATTTATGCGAAAGAGATATGGAAACGGTTTTCATAGAAGGCGAATGGAGTGTTACATTCGATGTAGAACAGACACTTGAGCCTATTTCTATAAAAGAAAAGACAACCGATGAGGGAATTGTTATTAAAAACGCAGAAATAACACCCCTTAGCATCTCGGTAACATTCGAAAATATCCCCGAAAAATATTATCAGAATGAAGACCCTTCAGCAAACGGATTTATGCCCTCTTGCGATGAATGTATCGTTGTTATGAAGGACGGCACAAAGATAGCGGCAACAGGCGGCGCAGGCGCTGCTTATGATATAGGCGAACACAGAACAGAATCTGAATTCACATTCAGCACAGTTATTGATATGAATGAAGTTGATTACATTTTAATCAAAGGCGAAAAACTCGAGATAGATAAGTGATAACTTCAAAAATCCACCTCTTTGATTGAAAGGGGTGGATTTTTTATAAATATCATAAGGAATTTCTTTACAGAACTATACTTTTATGGTAAAATTATATTACGGATAATTCTTGCTTTACAAATCTGATTTTATTAAGGAGGACTGACAAAATGGGCATATTCGATTCACTTATCAAAGCGGCAGGCGATGTTTTACAGCAAGAACCTGCAAAACCGGAAACTACTACTGATTCAGAGGTAGGAAAGGGAAAGAACTATACAGAAACTTTCACATTCTCTGCATTGCCTAATAACCTTTCAGAATTACAGGCTATGCCTGAGGCATCACTTGATTCTGCATTCAAAACAACAGCACTCACAATAGCAGTTCTTTGTTCTTATGAAAAAAATCCCGATGCTTGTATTGAAATGCTTAATTTCTTAAAAGGCCCCGCAGAAGTAAGCACATACGAAAAAGACTTTATCAAGGAACGCCTTAAAGATAAATACTATAAGACATTTTCTTTCTTTGAAGGCGCTACTCCCGAAAACAGCTATAAACCCAATACTCCTTATACTATAAAGGTAAGCGAAAACCCCTATTCATTCGATAACGAAAACTGGGCAACACTTTATGTAACAAGTGGTGGTGCTGATAATCCACGCCCCATAAAACTCAGAAAGAAACCCTCTACAAATCAGTGGTTTTTGAATGAAATCCAGTGCCTTTCTGATATCCGAATTCCCGTTGCAGAAGACCCCTGGGCATAAAGAAAATGGCGTATGCAATTTTGCATACGCCTTTGTTTTTACTTTACATATTTTCTGACGCTATCCCTTACAAATTCTGCTGTGCCGTCGCCGTGTTTATCGATATTGTTTTTGAATCGTTCATCCAAGACATACATTTCAGCAAGACCTTTAAGGATTTCATCGGTGCAGTTGTAGAAATTTTCTGTTATATATTCCTGCAACTTCTTTACAAGCCCCTTAGCCTTATCGGGACTGTTTTTCATACATTCAGAAAATTCAGCAAAAATATCGTCCATTCCGCTTGTGATACTACTCCATTTCTCATCGGAATAGTCTTTTGTTTTTTCAAGGCTTTCTTTATCGTGTACAGCGTTAATTATCACGGGATGACCGTTTTTTGCAAATTCGATGGCAGTCGCCTTG
>CALGTU010000179.1 GCA_937901465.1 uncultured Clostridia bacterium
CCAAGCTTTTCAGCAGATTCAATTCCCTTTCTAAGAAGTGAAAAATCTGCTATGGGAGCGAATGTTCCCGGAAGGTTATACTGTTCCATAAAGTTAGAATCAGTTGAAGCGCCCGAGGCAAAAAGAATATCGCCAAGGTCAAGGTCATCAGCATAAGCCCCCGCCGAACCTATTCTTATAATGTTTTCTACTCCATAGAAAGAATAGAGTTCATATGAATATATAGCGATTGAGGGAATACCCATTCCGCTTCCCTGAACAGAAATTTCCTTGCCGTTGTATTTTCCTGTAAAACCGAACATATTTCTTGTGAAGTTATATTGTTTTACATCCGTAAGAAAATTATCGGCTATAAATTTCGCTCTTAAAGGATCTCCCGGCATAAGGACAGTTTTTGCAATTTCGCCTTCTTTAGCCTGAATGTGAGGTGTTGGGATTGCCATAGTGTATTTCCTCCTTAAAAATATTTGTCATTAAATATTTTATCATATTGTGAGTTTCAAGTCAAATATTGCAAAGAGGAATTCTCTGTGATATACTTTAAAATAACGGAGGTTGAATCACATGAATATTCTTATTAAAAACGCACTCACAATATTTTCAGAAGAAAATCATTATATAACTAAAAGAACAGATATTGCTGTAAAGGATGATATAATATACGCCATAGGCGAAATCCCTTCGGATTTTATTCCCGATGAAACTATAAACGGTGAAAAATATCTCGCCTCAGCGGGACTTATAAACTGTCATACCCATAGCTATATGTCACTTTACAGAAACTACGCCGATGACCTTTCTTTCAGTGACTGGCTTTTCGGAAAGATAGATCCTTTAGAAAATAAAACAACTCCCGATGATGCATATTATGGTTCGCTTTTATCATGTATTGAAATGATAAAAACAGGAACAACAACCTTTACAGATATGCATATGTTCAAGAATATGACAGCCAGAGCTGCCGATGATGCAGGAATGAGAGCGGTTATTTCAAGAGGACTTGTCGGTGAAGATGAAAACTTCGGGGGAGAAAAAAGACTTGACGAAGCTTTTGAAGAAATGGCAAATTATAAAAATAACAGCCGCATTTCTTTTATGCTCGCTCCCCACGCTATATATACATGCACAACCGATTATCTCAAAAAGATAACAGGTATTGCAATAGGAGAGAATATCCCTCTTAATATCCACCTTTCAGAAACAAGATATGAAGTTTCTGAATCTCTTAAAAATTATGGAAAGACACCAACAGAATATCTTGATAGCATAGGCTTTTTCGAACAGAAAACCCTGGCCGCACATTGCGTTCATTTAACGGATAACGATATTGAAATTCTTGCAAAGAATAAAGTAAGCGTTGCCGCTAACCCTATCAGTAATTTGAAACTCGGAAACGGTTTTGCACCTATCCCAAAACTTATGGAAAAGGGTGTAAATATCTGTATAGGAACAGACAGTGCTGCTTCAAATAATTCACTCAATCTTTTCAGGGATATGAACTATACAGCGCTTGTTCATAAGGGAGTCAACGAAGAAGCACAGTGTGTTTCAGCGGAAGAAGTTTACCGCTTCGCAACAAAAAATGGTGCGGATGCACTTTCACTTTATAATACGGGCGAACTTAAAGTCGGTAAAAAGGCAGATATTATTCTTCTTGATCTGAATTCACCTTCTTTAAATCCTTATAACAATCCCGTTTCAGCACTTTCATATTCAGTAAACGGAAGCGAAGTTGATACAGTTATCATAGACGGAAAAATTGTTATGAGAAAAAAACAGCTCCTCACAATAGATGAAGAAAAAGTTTACTATAATGTAAATAAAATCATGGAAAGACTTTCAAAGTAAATAAAAATCCCACCTTGATAAAAAGGTGGGATTTCTGTTTACTTGTTTTAAAAGTTACGCTTCAACAGGAGCGTTTACAGGACAAGAACCTGCACAAGCGCCGCATGAAATGCAAGCAGCTTCGTCGATTACGTATTTTCCGTCGCCTTCCTTGATAGCGTCAACGGGGCAATCAGCAGCACAAGCGCCACATGAAATGCAATCATCAGTAATTTTGTATGCCATCTTAAAGCACCTCCTTAAGAATATAACAACGAAAGATGTCTTTCGTGCCATAACGACATTATAACATATTTTCAGAAAAAATCAAGTACTTTTTCGGCTAAGATTTAAACTGTATATAAAAACTAAAACCTCTCTTTAAAAGAGAGGTTTCAAATTTATAAATATAGGATAAGAATCAATAACCCAATTCAGTAAGAAGATTATCTGTAATCATTGCATATTCATGCCATAAATAATACCATTCAGCCTGACCGATTTTCAGTTCTGAGATATTATGTAATTCCTCTTTTTTCTGGAATCTTTCTGTAAATATAGGATATTCCACTCTCCATGGCTTGAGACCACCTGCAAAATGGATTACCGAAGGGGTATAATCTGGTTTTCTATTCATTCCGTCATAATACCACATGCAGAAATTATAAGGCATATACCATATGTTTCTTATTTCGTTATAACGATATGCTTTCATATCGCCGGCAAATGCTATTGATAATAACCCCTGGTCACCCCAGTATATATTGTGATTGTCACTACCGAATGAATTAACCAGAACACTTGTTACATAAAGATAATCGTTTATAGTCAGACCGTCTTCACGCATTTTCTTCAGATTCATGATATATGAGCCTGAATTGAACAAGCCTCTTGCTATGCCTGCGAAATTTTCGGTCTGCAAGTCGCTTTGTTCAAATAAAACATTAGTGTTGTTCTGAGTTTTGTATCTTGCTGATTGTACTATAAGTGATTTTCCTTCAAAATCATCATTATAATATTTAGAAATATCATTTGCAACAATCACATCGCCTGCATCAAGATACATAGCGCGATCAACATTTTCAAATTCTTTGAAAAGATGGGCACAGAATGAGAAATATGCTTCTCCTACCCAACCACCACCGTATTTTCCTAATTCATCATATAATTCTGCATCGGGAATAATGATGTTGTGAAATGTTATATTTTTCAGTTTGTTGCAGAGAGCAGTCAGCATTTCAAACTTATCATCATATGTTTTACGTGTGATAACGTAAAAATCGGTATGTGCATCTTTAAGGTTACGAGATATGGAATAAATCAATATAGAAAGTTGGTCAAGTAATCTCCCGTCACAAGACGTCATTATATGATAATTTGGCCTTATATGTGCTTTCATATATTATCACCCCTGTCAAATATTTATAAGTTTATTTTCAAAAACCCCAGAAGCCATAAGGCATCTGGGGTTTGACTTCTTGTAAAATATAATTCCAGAAATACAATTATCTCTTTGAGAACTGAGGTGCACGACGAGCAGCCTTGAGACCGTATTTCTTTCTTTCCTTCATTCTGGGGTCTCTTGTAAGGAAGCCTTCCTTCTTGAGAGCGGGACGAAGTTCGGGGTTGAATACGAGAAGTGCTCTTGAAATACCGTGACGGATAGCACCTGCCTGACCTGTAACGCCGCCGCCTGCAACTGTGCAAACGATGTCGAACTTGTCAGTTGTTTCTGTAACAGCGAGAGGCTGTCTAACGATGAGCTTGAGTGTTTCAAGACCAAAGTAATCGTCAATGTTTCTGCCGTTGATTGTGATGTTGCCTGTACCCTTGTACATTCTTACTCTTGCAACTGAGTGCTTTCTTCTACCTGTGCCGTAGCAATATTTTTCTTTTGATTCGTACATTCTAAGCACCCTCCTTATACATTATAAACTTCAGGCTTCTGAGCAGCGTTGTTGTGTTCAGCACCTCTGTAAACTCTGAGACGCTTAGCAGCGTTTCTGCCGAGAGTGTTGTGAGGGAGCATGCCTTCGATAGCAACTGTCATTGCTCTTTCAGGTTCTTCAGCCATGAGCTTTGAGTATTTGATTTCTTTGAGACCGCCGATCCAGCCTGTGTGCCACTGAAGTTTTTTCTGTTCAAGCTTCTTACCTGTGAGAACAGCCTTTTCAGCGTTGATGATGATTACGTGGTCACCGCAATCAGCGTTAGGTGTAAATGTAGGCTTGTGCTTACCTCTGAGAAGAACAGCTGCCTGAGCTGCAACTCTACCGAGGGGCTTGCCTGCTGCATCTAAGATGTACCATTTGCGAGTAATGTTTCCCGCATTTGCCATAAATGTAGACATATTTAATTCCTCCATAATATTTCTTATCGGGAAGTAATTCTCGCAAGTCCCCCACGATTTACAATAGGGGAGAATATTTCCTCGACACGCAAAAATTATTATACACAAAGAAAAACCCTGTGTCAATAGGTAAAATGCCGAATTTTTAAAATATATCCTTAAATCTCTTGTTTTCTCTCTGTTTTACTCTTTTTCTCTCGTGTTCTCTTTCGTCATTTCATTTTTTGCAATTTTGTATAAATGCACAAAAAACTCACCGAAAGGAGTTCCTCTTCGGTGAGTTTAGCATTAAATTTCCTCGTAAATTGTATATCCTGTACGTTTTTTGTTCTCTGAATGAACAAGTGCGAGCTGGGCTTTTTTATAGGTTTCGTGAATTTCTTCCGAGTCTTTCGGGAAAAGTGCAATACCTATATTTCCGTAAACTTCCGTTTCCTTTGAAAATTCTGATATAACAGAAAGAATTTCACAAGAACGTCTTTCAACAAGCTGTTTATTACAGTTTTTCATAAAAACAATAAACTTTTCATCATCGGTATATCCCAAAATATCTGTCGAACGAAAAAGATCGCGAAGCCTTGATGCAAATTCAGGGATTATTTCTTCCGCTTCTTTTGAAATACCTATCAGCATAAGTGCCGATGGGGTAACTTTATCGTTTTCCGTAAGTGTTTTCATATAGTCAAAAGCGGTCTGCATGTTCATAAGACCTGTCTTTTCATCAATCTGATTTTTAGTAAGAATTCTCGCTGTATCAGAACGTTGCTTTGTTATATCCGCCATTCTGCCTATTGCTCTTGTTATAGTTCCGTGTTCACCGCTTATGGTTGAAACACATATGTTATACCATGAATATCCGCCGTTTTTCGAACGTATTCTTATTTCTTCTTCTTTGTCAGAAGAATCATCTTTTATCTTTTCAAAGAAACTTAAAAAGCGTTTTATGTCATCGGGGTGAACCATTCCGTCATCTACAAACGAAGCGGGAAAATTCTTTGTTGAGGGTGATAAACCGAACTTCTTTTCATAGTTTGCTGAGTATGTTACTGCGTTTGTAACAAGGTCGATATCGAAAACAATATAGTTTGATTGATCCAGAACCATTCTGTATCTTTCGTTTACAAGGTTAAGTTCGGCTTTGCTTTTAACAAGTGCATGTTCAGCGGTTTTAAGATCTGTAATATCGGTTAAAACTCTGTAATAGAGCGAACCGCCTTTTTTATTATCGCCGACAAGTTTTCCCTTGTCGTATATCCATATAGTAGCACCGTCGCTCTTTATCATACGATACTGTAAAATCGATTCATCGGGATTATCGCGAAGTAATGCTTCAACCTTTTTTCTGTCTGAAGGGAATACCATTTTGAAGAATTCTCCGTCGAATTTTATATCGATATCTTCTTTTGTGTATCCGGTCATTTCAACAAAACTGTCAGAAACAAAACTTACTTCAAATTTGGGAGTGTTCTTGCAACAAACCATTCCGCCGGGGATATTATCTGTTATCGAACTGAGTCCCTCATTCAGAAGAATAAGATTTTTCTGATAAGAAAGCATCATTTTAACGATGATTACAACAGCGATAACAATAATTGTTATTGATACCAGCGAATATATAAGAGCGGCTATTCCGAATGAGTCTGAGTTTGTTCCGTTAAGCTTTATAACGCGTAGAAATTCCATAAAAAGAATGGATAAAATTCCTACAACCACAACAGATAACGCAACTATTTTCATTTTAAGATTTTTCGGCAAAAAACCACCCCTTTTCCGATTACTGAAAGTATTATATCATATCGGAAAAGTAAAATCAATCAGGGGATTTATATAACTTCTGAAATTTCTGTTCCTGGATAATAATGCGAAAGTATTTCTTTATATGAAGCGCCGTCTTTTGCCATAGCATTTGCACCATACTGACTCATTCCGACACCATGTCCGTAACCCTTTGTTATTATGATGAAATCTTCACCGTTATAGTTTATTGTGAAATTCTGTGAACGCAGAGAGAGAACTGTTCTGAAATCAGAGCCCGAAAGTGTTTTATCACCCGCTTTTATTTCTGTTACAGAACCCGAATCTGTTCTTTTTGTAACATAAAACCAATCCGCTTCTTTTCCTGAAAATTCTATGCCGTAATAAGAATTCAGTCTTGCCTTTATTTCTTCGGGAGTGAATGTATAGCTTTCCTTGTAAGTAGCTATTTCTTCATCAGAAAAACTTTCAACAGGAACAAGATAAGGAGTCTTGTTTCCCCATATATCTTCGGCACTTTCCGTCATTCCGCCCGACATCGAATGAAATGCCGCGACAATAGGTTCGTTCTGATAAAGTATTATTTCGTTTGTTACTTCATCAACCGCAGAAGAAATCTTTTCATAGCTTATATCAAAATAATCGCCATAAAATTTCTTTGCCTGTTCTTTTGTAAAATACGCCTGATAGTATCTCGGGTCGTTTGAAAAGTGTGCACCGCAAAGCGATTCGGTCGGTTTTATCTTTTCTTTTTCTCTTTGCCTTACAGCATATGTGTGTGCCGCGACAGCCTGAGCTTTCAAAGCTTCTTTTTCAAATGAAGAAGGCATTTCTGCCATAACCGCACCTATAACATAATCTCTTGCAGAAACCTTCATTATTTCGCCGCTGTCCTTGTCCATAACAAGAAAGAAATCTTCTTCTGTTTCTTTTTCAGAAGTTTCTGTTACAGTTGTTTTTACCGCGTTTATCTTTTGGGTAATTTTCGGTTCAACTATAGAAACAGCCGTTTCTGAAGGTCTTTCTTCCTTGTTTCTGATAACAGAAAACAAGGGTATGATGATAAGTGCGATAGTGAAAATTGTCATAATCGGGAGATATTGTTTCATAAAATCACATTCCTTTTATTCTGATATTTGGTTAATATGCCGTAATTTATTCATCTGCCTGTCCTGTTGTATTGACATAAAGCGAAAAAAGTAATATTATGTATGATGAATAACTATGAATTTATAAGGGGAGGACTTGTCTTGATAGAACTCAATGAAGATATAAAGAATATATGCGAAAAGACAGCCAGAAATAACAACATTCCGCAGGAACTTTACTCGAAATTCGGCGTAAAAAGAGGGCTCCGTAATGACGACGGAACAGGCGTTATGGCAGGCATCACAAATATCTGTAACGGTCACGGATATGTTATCAACGAGGGCGAAAAA
>CALGTU010000180.1 GCA_937901465.1 uncultured Clostridia bacterium
GATAACAAAAACAGAACCGCTGCCGATGTCCGTCATTTCTTTGATAAATTTGGTGGAAATATGGGAACATCTGGATGTGTATCATTTATGTTCTCAACTAAGGGAATAATTATCGTTGACAGTAAAGGTGTTGACGAAGAAAAGATTATGGAAGACGCTTTCGATCTTGGCGCTGCTGACCTTTCTTCAGAAGATGGTGCATTTGAAGTTACAACAGAACCTGCTGATTTTTCAGTTGTTCGTGAAGGACTTGAAGGGAAAGGATACAAGCTTCTTTCAGCTGAAATCGAACAGATTCCTTCAACATATACATCTCTTACAGATGAAGAACTTATAAAGAAAATGAATCTTCTTCTCGAACATCTTGAAGATAATGATGATGTTCAGAACGTTTATCACAACTGGGAAATGCCTGAAGATGCTGAATAAAATAGAGTCCGCTCCTTTATTATCAGGAGCGGCTTTTTTATTTTGTATTGACTTTCATTATGATTATTGGTATAATTTTCTAAATCATTAATTGAAAGGAGAAAAAAATGGAAATAACTTTGTTTACAAAAGATATAAATGAATATTTAAAAGAAGATACTATAATTGATTATACAAATGAGAAAATCATGGAATTATCAGATTTGTTATACAAAAAATCTGATAACGAAACAGAATATATAAAATCAGCGTACGAATATGTAAGAGATGATATTTCTCATTCTGCAGATATAAATGAAGATAAAATAACCTGTTCTGCATCAGAAGTTCTAGAAAATAAACATGGGATTTGTTTTGCGAAATCTCATCTTTTAGCAGCGTTGTTGCGTTGCAAAGGTATTCCGTCAGGATTCTGCTATCAGAAAATTATTCTTGATGACAAAACAGCACCTGTTCTTGTATATCACGGACTTAATGGCGTTTATATAAAAGAATATAATAAGTGGATACGCCTTGATGCGAGAGGAAACAAAGAAGGCGTAAACGCACAGTTTTCGGTAGAAACAGAACAACTTGCTTTTTCTATTCGTTCAGAAAAAGGAGAGGAAGATGGTTTGATTATTTATCCAAGTCCAGATATAAAAATAATTGAGAAATTAACAAATAATAAAACAAGAACAGAACTCTGGAATGACCTTCCTGACGAACTCTTATATAACAAAATAAATTAAAATAAAAACCACTTGCATAATGCAAGTGGTTTTTATTATTTTTCTATTAAACTTTAGCAAGTGCCTGTTCGATGTCAGCAATAATGTCGTCGATATTTTCAAGACCACAAGAGAATCTGATAAGTCCTGGATTGATACCTGCTGCGACGAGTTGTTCGTCAGTAAGCTGACGATGTGTTTCTGATGCGGGGTGAAGAACGCAAGTTCTGATATCTGCAACATGAACAACATTTGATGCGAGTTCAAGACTATCCATAAATCTTATTGCCGCATCTCTGCCACCTTTGATTGTGAATGAGATTACACCGCTTGCACCATCAGGAAGATACTTGTCAGCAAGCGCTTTCTGTTCTCCGTCTGCGATAGTGGGGTATGTTACGCTTTCAATCTTATCGGATTTAGCAAAGTATTCAGCAACAGCCTGAGCGTTCTTGCAATATTGCTTCATTCTTACAGCAAGTGTTTCAAGCCCAAGGTTGAGAAGAAATGCTGAGTGAGCAGCAGGGTAGCAACCGAAATCACGCATAAGTTGCATTCTTGCTTTGATGATATAAGCAGCATTTCCATAAGCCTTTGAATAGATGACACCGTGATAGCTTTCATCAGGTTCAGTAAATTCAGGGAACTTTCCGTTTGTCCAGTCGAACTTACCACTGTCAACGATAACGCCACCACCCTGAACTGCGTGACCATCCATGTATTTTGTTGTAGAATGGATTACGATATCAGCACCATGTTCAATAGGTCTGCAAAGAACAGGGGTAGGGAATGTATTGTCGATGATAAGCGGAACATTGTTCTTGTGAGCAATGTTTGCGAATTTTTCGATATCAAGAACCTTTATAGCAGGGTTTGCAAGTGTTTCGCCAAATACACATTTTGTGTTGTCCTTAAATTTCTTCTGAATTTCTTCTTCAGAGTCAGAAGGATTTACAAATATACATTCAATTCCGAAACGTTTGAATGTAAATGCAAAAAGGTTGATTGTTCCGCCATAAATTTCTGAAGAACATATAAAACTGTCTCCAGCACTACAAATATTAAGAATTGAGAGAAGAGAAGCTGCCTGACCGCTTGATGTGCACATTGCTGCAACACCGCCTTCGAGTGCAGCGATCTTATCTTCAACAGCCATAACTGTGGGGTTTTCAAAACGTGAATAGATAAGAGAAAGTGTGGGGTCATCAAAAACCGCAGCTATTTCCTCTGTTGACTTATATCTGTAAGTTGTACTCTGCACTATAGGAAGAGCCTGAGGTTCTCCGTTCTTGGGTTTGTATCCTTCGTGAATACATTTAGTTTCCATTTTCATTGTTATCATTCTCCTTAACAGTGGATTGTATAAAATTTGCGCGTAATGCCGTATATTTAATTACATCGCATTTCTGACCTTTATTATTCATCATCGTTCCCGGAAGCCATCCTTCTCTTTTCATACCGATTTTTTCCATAACTTTGCCTGAGTTTGTGTTTCTCGGGTGATGATATCCGACAACAGATTTAAAACCTATATCGTTAAAACCGAATTCGAGAATACGTTTTGCGGCCTCTGAGGCATATCCTTGATTCCAGTATTTTTTTGAAATAACATAACCTATTTCTGCTGATGATTTATAATCATTTATGTTGATAAAACTGATTGTGCCAATAAGTTTACCGTTTTCTTTTAAAAATATACCCCAATTATAATATTTTGTAGAAGTATAATTTTCAGACCAATCCATAAGGATTTTTCTTGTAACTTCTGCACTGTCATGTGTTGGCCACGAAAGATATTTTGTAACTTCGTTATCTCCTGACCATCCGTCATACATTTCTTCGGCGTAATTAGGGGATAGAGGACAAAGTCGTAATCTTTCAGTTCCGAGCCATTGTGTACCTTTATGGCGTAGCATCCTGCAATCACTGTCTTTCGATAATATATTTCATGGGAATATATCTTATTCCATCACTTAGTTGTTCTTCGTCAACTTCTTTAAATCCAATTTGTTTATAAAAAGGCAGACCATACGGAGATGAGTTAACAGTTATTTCTCTTATGTTTTCGTTTTGTGAGATATAAGTTAAAGCTTCATTCCATAACGCCGTTGCAACGCCTTTTCTGTGATAATCCTTATCTACAAACACAAGGCTTAAATGACTTTCATCCCGTATTGCAAATATTGCAATCTGTTTGTTTCTATCGAATGCACCCCAGATAATCATATTTCCGCAAAGAAATCTTTTTTCTGTTTCTTCACAATAAAGAAATCCTTTGAAACTTTCTGTTCCTTCAGGCGGATAATCTTTTGCTTCAAATTCCATAAAAACATTTTCAGCAAGTTTCAGGGAAGGTATAAAATTTTCTTGGCCAATTCTTTTGATTATAAAATCAGACATTTATTTTTCCTTTCCTTTCTGAAAACTCATAAGAATATGCAACATTGCTTTTTCACTGATGAATTTTGAAAAAAATAAAGCAACTTTCATTTTGAATCCGGGTATGATAGTAAGTCTGCCTTTAAGCATTTTCTTTATTCCGTATTCGGCAACATATTTGCTGCTCAGCGGCTTTGAAGAAAATTTTGAAATTCCCGCTCTTTGATTAAAATTTGTATCAACAGGACCGGGGCATAGATGACTTATCGTCACTTTGCTTTTATTAGCTTTGAGCTCGCCGTATATTCCTCTTGTGAAACTTGAAACATAGGCTTTTGTTGCATAATATGATGCAAACAAAGGTCCGCCCGGTGTGAGCCCTGCTGAAGAGGAAACATTTAAAATTCTACCATTATCTCTTCTTATAAAATCATTAAGAAACAGTTTGGTAAGTATATGAACTGATTTTACATTGAGATTTATCATGTTAAGGTCATTTTCGATATTACCGTCTTTGAAATATCCATGAATTCCATAACCTGCATTATTTATCAGAATATCAATGTTTTCGTTTCTTGTTTTTTTGTATAAATCAATGCAATTTTGTTCAATAGATAAATCTGTTGCTATAACAACGCATTCTGTGTTAAGTTCATATTTGAGTTCTTTTAATTTATCTTCGTTTCTGGCAACAAGAATAAGGCTGTATCCCATATTCGAAAGTATAATCGCCATATCACGACCTATTCC
>CALGTU010000181.1 GCA_937901465.1 uncultured Clostridia bacterium
CAGTATTCAAAATGGTGACGGTTTCTGCCTTTATGGTGCATCCAACCTTCTGAATAACCTTTATCCTCTCTCTCTGCTTCATGAGGAGAACGATTTCCCTGAAAATATTTTACTCCGCCGAAAAATTCGGTAAAGCTGTATTTCGATAAATCGTGCATTAACCCCTGAAAAGGAATACCTGCTTTGAAACAATGCAGCATAACCGCATTTCTATGTTTTGTTATGGTTATGAAATGCTTTAAAAGTTTAGCCATTTTTCTCACTTCTTTCTGCCGGAATTATAGCATAAAGAAGACTTGTTTGTCAATTATCCGAAAATGATTTTGGTGATACTTAAAATAAAAAGCATCAAAGCACTCAAATATCTTATAACCTTTGATTTTTCGCCGAACTTTTCTCCCATTCTTCTTCCGATTACGATAAATAAAAATCCCATTATAACGGATAGTATCGTTGAAAGAATGATATGGTCAGAACCGAAACAGAATCCCGTTGTGAGTGCATCAACAGAGAGGACAAATGAAAGTCCTATCGCTTCTTTAAAAGAGATAACGCCTGATAAATCCTTATCGGCGGATAAATCCCTCTCTTCTCCGAAAGCACACCAGAGCGACATACACAAAAGCGTTACCCCACCGAAAATACGAAAGAAAAGTGGCGGAATAACTCCCGCAGCTGCATCATACAAAGAAAGTGACAAAAAGAGAAAGAACGCTCCGACAAGGCTTATTACAGTTGCTGATAAAAACGGAATTTTTATCTTTTTAGAACCAAAAGACACCGCCGCCGCAAAAATATCAAGGCAGACGGCAAACACAAGAAACGCTGAAGACAGCATAAAATCAACTCCTAATCTTTTATGTTACCATTCTATGCCATACTTGAAATTGAGTGATTTTTATGCTATACTTTGCATTAGATTTTAAGGGAAAGAGGTGAGTATTATGGATATTTTTTCAGATGTAAAAAATCTGTCGGGAGTGGGCAAAAAAAGACTTTCTTTATATAATAAACTCGGAATTTATACTATAAAGGACCTTTTATATCACTTCCCCTCAAAATACACAGACTACTCATCGCCGACACCCATTCAGAACGCAAATCTCAACGAAGTGAATATAATAAAAGCAACTGTTACAAAAAAACTTCCCGCACAGAGAATAAAGGGCGGACTTACTTTATACAAAGTTGTTGCAACCGATTATGTAAGCGATATAACTATCGTTTTCTACAATAATTTCTATGCATGGGATGCTCTTTCTGAAGATACTGAATATTTCTTCTCGGGCAAAATTTCAGGGAATTTTATAAGAAAAGAAATGTATTCGCCAACCGTTCTTCCCGCCGACAGTGATGAACTCGTAATTCCTAATTATCATTTAACAGAGGGGCTTACCTCTAAAATGATAAGAACAAATATAAAAGAAGCTCTTAAAATCTTTGATGAATACCCCTATGATTTTATGCCAAAGGAAATCCTTTCAAAGTATAAACTCTGTTCGCTTTCTTATGCTCTTTCAAATATACATTTCCCCGAAGACGAAAATATGAGAGCAATAGCTTTAAAAAGACTCTCTTTTG
>CALGTU010000182.1 GCA_937901465.1 uncultured Clostridia bacterium
AAAATAGTAAAATTTAAGCAAAATAAAGTTACTTTTAAGGTACAAGTTTTATATTTTGCCCAAAAAAAGGAGGCAGAAGCTATGTTTTTGCCGCAAAAAAAGTTTTTTATGAGAATATAGAAGGCAAGACGGATCCTAAAAACAAAACCGACAGATTTAATTTTCTGAGAACTATTGCAAATGTTTTCAGCCATTCTGATATAAAGGACGCCTGGGCACCCAAAAGATCATATAAGAATGTAAAACTCGCACTCGAACAGTTTTATGGATTATTTGTTGAACTTCTCGGAAAATATAACATAACCGCTGATGAAAAATTTTCTGACGAAAAAATACCGATAGGCGATTATATAACCGATGAATATAAAGTTCCTGCTGATAAGGAAAGATCAAAATGTACTGCTGAAATTTTTGCACACAGTGTTGACGACAGAGGAAATATTCAGTTCTATTATATCTTCAGAGTGTATGAACTGAAAAATGTTTACGAAAAGCATCTTAACCTTCTCAAAAGAAACATAACCTGTTTTGCAAAATCAACCTCGGATGAGGTTGACGGAACTGTAAAGGGAACAGTTCCTATTCAGGAAATCACAACAATAAATCCTGATAATATCGTTACTGACGGACACTACATAATCAGTTACAGATTTAATAAAAAACCTCAGGTTTTAGGTGATGATATTCTTCAGAAGATGTCTCTTGATGACAGACTCAGAATTTCATCAAAAATTGCGGAATGTCTTTTCAGACTTCAGTATAACGCTGATGAATATAAAGATGTTATAACAGAGATACCGGCGGAAGAAGAAAAGCCTTCTTTTAAAAATCTTTTCGGACTTATCAAGAAAAAGAATTCAGCCCCCGAAGTTATAACAACAAGGGAATATAAATTAAAAGAGTATCCTATTTATCATAGAATGCTTAATCATGAAAGTATATATATCTGCGACTTTGACGGAAAATATATGCCCTATATAACAAAGTTTGATTTTGCGAAAATCGAAGGAATAGGCTCTACTGTCAAGAAGGTTGTTCACGATGCAAAACTTATTATAGAAGACAGTAAACTTTTCAAATATCTTCCTTTTGAGTGGATAATGCTTGAATCTTTTGATGAAGATGTAAATATCGATCTTGCTAAGGTAGACATATTCTCACTCGGGGTTCTTATTTCGGATATTCTTTACGGAAAAATCGCAAGAAAGGTTGTTCCTATATCAGAACTTCCTGATGAAGTTCCCGATGAAATCAAAACACTTCTTTCAAAGATGTGTCAGGAAGATCCTTATGAACGCCCCGATATACTTGAAGTAAAGAAAGTTTTTGGATTTTAGGAGTTGATTATATTGTCAGGAATATATTCCGTTAATGCTCTGCACCGTTATAACCTTGATGATAATAATAAAATAGAAACAAGCACAGGTGCGGTTTATTTTTCTCAGGACCTTGATCTTATGAGAAGGGTTCTTATAAAGGTTACCAGAATAATCGGAAATAATAAAAAAGAGATTGAACTTTCGAAAAAGAAAGCAATGGCAGAAGTCAGAGCGATGGTTGCAATAGAAGAAGAAAGGGTAAATATACCCAAAATATATTCTGTTCATTTTGATGAAAATAAATCCGAACTCTGCGTTGTTATGGAATATATAAAAGGCAATACTTTAAGAGAACTCATCAGCAGTGCAAATGAAGAAAATTTTATAAAGTGGATGTGTGAACTTTCGAGAATACTTACTGTTCTTGAGAGAAAGAGAATATATCACAAAGATATAAAACCCGAGAATATAATAATAGGCCCGAGAAACGAAGTGTATCTTATAGACTTTGATATAAGCGTTTCTGTTCCCAATCAGCAGGAAGGAACTATGTTCTATAAAGCGCCCGAAATGGATATGGGTTCGAAATATCCGGGCAGAGAAAAATGTGATATGTTTGCCATAGGGGTTATGATGTATGAATACTATACAGGTAAACTTCCTAAAAGACCTATAGAATATTCTGCGGACAGTGAAAAATTTGTCTGGAAGAAGTTTATAGAACCTCAGCAGAAAAATCCTGAAATGGATTCTTATGTGAATGACATTGTTGTGAAATGCATGAAAATGAACCCAAAGGAAAGATACCAGAACAATAACGAACTCGCAAATAAACTCAATTCTGCTTTAAGGAGTATAAGAAATGGACGAACAACAGAAAATAACAGAACAAATGGATAAAGATATAAGAAAGATAACGGGAATAACAGGAGATTATTTCACCAGATTCGATGAAAATGAATTTGAATTACCTGATGAAATAACTGAAAAATATCAGTAAAAAGGTGATTTTTTGATATGTATGAAATAATAATAATAGGGATAATTGTTTTAGTAATTATATGGATCAAAGACAACATAAAGAAAATACTTACATGGATTGAAAATATAGTGGACCCATGGCCATCTAGAAATACAGGAAAAGTTACAAAAAACAGAGATAACGAAAAAACAGAGTTTGTCAGATATAACTCGCCTTCGAATAAAACAAATTCAAACGGAAAGATAAAACTTGAAAATAATGTTGTCATAAATGAAGAACTTACTTTTATAATGACAAAGTCTGCGGTTAATCTTATCGGTGGAATTGAAAGAACTAAGAAAATGTCAAGATATATATCTTCTCAGAAAGCGCTTCTTATGTCTGTAAGAGACAATAATGGCTCATATATCATAAAAGTATATTTCCCACAGGGAGTAATAAACTGTAAGATTAATAATGACAAAAACGGACTTATGGTAACAGCGTTTTCAAAAAGTTCTTTGAATGACACAAATATCGCTCTTTCAAAGGGAATGGTGTTTTATTTTGATAATGTCAGCGTAAAACTCACTCTTGACAGGGATACTCAGGAACTGTACAGCGGTGGCATTGCAAGAAACTATTATGACGATAACAGCCGTGATTTTTCGAGCCATAAGGCCCTTCGCGGAATCATAGAGTTTTTCAGAAAAAACAATATAACAGAAAACGAACCGGAAAATAAAATTGAAGAAAAAGAAAACGGCGAAGAACTTCTTAGAATGCTTGACACGGCAGAGCATTATTCTGTTCTTTCATATGAACTTGAAACTAAAAAAAGAATGTTAAACTTAAGAAAAGTAGATAATTATGTGACGCAAAGAAAAGGTGTTACAAATGTTAGAATACAAGG
>CALGTU010000183.1 GCA_937901465.1 uncultured Clostridia bacterium
AAGGATTGATTAAGTACACTGGTGTTATGTTAAAAGGTAAAATGGAAGTGTTAACCGACCAAAAGACGAAAGACATGATTTGGCGCAAGGGGGACACTATGTTCTATAAAGGCGGAGTTACTGACCCTGACTATTGTGTTTTGAGATTTAACGCAGATAGTGGAAGATATTATTGTGATTTGAAAACGGAGAGTTTTTCAATCGTGTAATATAAATTCCAATTTATCGAACTGAATATAAAATAAACTCCAGAGAAGACGTTTCTTCTCTGGAGTTACTTCTTTATGGCTACTGCCCTTTAGCTGTCGGGAGTTTTATTTTCAGTAAGGAACATATCCTGTTTCTTCGATGATTTTCTTTCCCTCATCAGAAAGAAGAAAGTCGATAACTTTTTTTACATTTTCGTTTTCGTTATCTTTTCTGTAAACTGCGTAAAAGTCTGCTACAACGGGATAATTTTTATTTGAGATATTTTCTTTATCGGGATAAATTCCATTAACGGAAAGAATTTTTATTCCACCGTTTTCTGCGACATCCTCAACATAAAATCTGAACGAAAATCCTATTGAACGTCCTATAAAGCCTAAAGGATTATGTTTCATTTCTGTTCCTTTCATAAAGGCTTTCATTGTTGACTGACTTCCGCTGTTTTCAAGGCGCTGGGTAGGGTTTATAAGCAAGAATTCACCGCCGACGGCTGACCAGTTTGTTATTTCGCCTGAATAGATTTTACGGATTTCTTCTACTGACAAATCCGAAACAGGATTTTCTTTATTGACTATGAAAACAAAGGCTTCTTTTCCTATGGGGACAAGTTCTAGTTCTACTCCTTTTTCTTTTGCATAAGCCATCTGGCTTTCAGATGGGTGTGCTGTTAAGAAAATATCTGTATCGCCATCGACAACAGCTGTGAATCCACGGATTGTGTTTTTCATCTGAACACAACTTTCGGGAGAAAATTCACCATCGGCAAAAGAAACCGAACTTTTTGGATAGATAGAATATGCTACCGCCGAATAGATAGGGTAGAGTGCTTCGGAACCATCTAAAATCGGGATATTTTCTGTTATTTCAAGAGAAGAATCTATTCTTACAATCTCGGAATTTTCATCAAAGGGGAGATATTTTTCGACAGAGATTGTTTTTGGCTCTGACGGAGAAAGTTCCTTTGCGGGAAGGCAGGGTTTTGTGAACATAAAAAAGATAAGCATATCGAATGAGATGAAAAATGCTGAAATTCCTATTATCACAAGAAGCTGACAGATAAGTTTTTTCTTATTCATAGGCTACCTCCCGTTTGAAATGAAGGTTGTTACCGAACATTCGCCATAAAGAAGAATTGTTATGACAACAATGGCGATAGTTGCGATAATGCCTATAGAAACAAGGGCGATTATTATTTTAAGAAAAAGTTTATCATCCATAAGCTCACCTTACATATACATTATAGCCGACATCATAAGTATAGAAATCGCTATGATTGCCGCAACGACAAGACCTACGACTGTTCCTGTTATTATAATGGCGATTTTGAGTTTCTTTCTTTTTGCCTCGTCGCCTTTTGCTTTGCAGAAGAGAACTATCTCAACTATAAGAAGCGGAAGGGGAAGTATAACTATAATTATAAAAAGAATTGTAAGAATTATTGAAGAAAGCATTTTTATTCCTCCTTATATAAACATAAAAGGCACAATACTAAGTACTGTGCCTTTATGGTGCAGGAGATGGGACTTGAACCCACACAAGATTGCTCTCACAAGCACCTCAAGCTTGCGCGTCTGCCTATTCCGCCACCCCTGCGTGTTATAAGCCGTCATTTCCGACGGCTTTATCATTATATCACTGATTTTTATACTTGTCAATACTTTTTTACAAATTTTTTTATTTTTTTCTGCTTTTCAGTTTTTTTCTTATGTCGAAGCGCTCACGAAGGTCGGAAAGAACGATGTTATATTCGTGCGAACGCATTCTTGGGAATGCACGAAGCACACGCTGTTGCCATACTGTTGTCTTTTCGGAAAGACGGTCATATTTTGCTTTAAGCTCTAAAACTTCATCGGAAAGGTTTTCGCCTATGGCATCGGAAGCCATACGGAATCTTCTTCTGAGGTCATCGAGTTTCTGAAGTCGGTTATTGAGGTTTATGATAACGGCGATGGAAAGACCAAGGTCTGCCATAATCACAAAGAATATAACCCATGCAACAGGAAGCCCTATCTTAACAGGAACGAAATCAACGAATTTTTCAAGTGCGGGGTGAACAACATTCATTACAAGAACGCAGGCTATTCCCCACAAGAGAGAATTTTTAAGGCATATATAACCTTTGAGGTTGAACTTTTCGTGCGAATAATCCCACCAGGTGTTATGAAAGATTTTTTCTAAGGTAAAGCCTATCAAAAATTCCCATGAAGTAGTAAGAATTACAGAGCCTACAAATAAAAGAATGGCGTTTTCTACCAAAGGGGTTAATGCTATAAGGACAAAAACCATACCAAAACCATAGATAGGGCAGATAGGTCCGTTTAAAAAACCTCTGTTATCAAAATAGCCGGTTTCTAAGGTCATATAGATAGTTTCGACAAACCAGCCTATTACCGAATAGATTGTAAAGAAACAGAACATCTGATAGACAGACCAGTCTGTTCCTAAAAAAGAAATTGTATCCATTTTTTTCTCCTTTAAGAAAATACGTTACCGAAATAAATTATATCAATATTCTCTCTTTCAGTCAATATCGGGTTGAAAAAATACTTATATTATGATAGAATAATCTTTGGTGAATAAATATATGTTGAGGAGATACTCTTTATGAGAATGAGAATAAAACCCTGGGCAAGACCTGAACTCGCGGTATGTGAATTCTGTGTTCAGGAGCCCAAAGAAAACAAGGGGAAATGGCATGAATTTTTTGGGAACGGCAAGCCTTTGATGCTTGAACTCGGATGCGGAAAGGGCGGATTTATTTCAAAACTTGCCCCCGAAAACAGAGATATAAATTTTGTTGCGATTGACGCTATAAGCGATATGTTAGGGCTTGCTAAAAGAAACATAGAAAGAGAATATGCCGAAAGAAATATTCCCATAGACAACGTTAAAGTTCTGATATGTAATGTTGAAAGAATAGATGATGTTTTTTCGCCCGAAGATGTTGTTGACAGAATTTATATAAATTTCTGCAATCCATGGCCTAAGGCGAAACACCACAAGCACAGACTTACACACACAAGACAGCTTGAAAAATACAAGACCTTTTTAAAGGACGGCGGAGAAATCCGTTTTAAGACCGACAGCGATATGCTTTTTAAATCATCGCTCAGATATTTTGAAGAAGCGGGTTTTGAGTTGGTTTATGTTACGGAAGACTTACATAATTCAGGCTTTGAAGGAAATATCGAAACCGAACATGAAAAGATGTTTACTGCTGAGGGAATAACAACAAAGTTTCTGATAGCAAAATATAATAAAAAATAATATATTTACGAAAATCCCCACTGTCCATAAGGCAGTGGGGATATTCATTATGATATGGAGAAAGATAAGATTAATGCGGAGATTACGCCGTCTGATTGGGGTTTACAGACGGAGTTTGCAGTTTAGAGGGGATGTTGTCAAGGGGGGACAACTTTTACTGCTTCCGTTCAATCTTTGTACCTTAGTACAATATGAAGTATAGCCTGAAAATGTGATAGTTTTGTGAAACTATAAAGAAAAAAAGACGAAATCACAAAATTATTTCAAACCAGAAGGTACTTCCTTTTCCGATTTCGGACTGAACGCCGAACGGGAAGGAATGATGACGGAGAATACCTTTTACGATAGCAAGGCCAAGGCCTGTTCCTATGATATCACGCTTTGATTTTTCGGAACGATAGTAACGGTCGAAAATAAGAGGGAGAAGTTCAGGCGGGATTCCTTCGCCATCATCGGTTATTTCTATTCTGACACTCTTTTTTGAGTTTATCTGTTTTATTGTTATTTCTCTTCCTTCGCCCGAATAGTTTATTGCGTTATTGATGAGGTTATAGATAACCTGTTCGATTTTTATTTCATCGGCTTTAACGATTATCGGTTCATCTTTAATAAGGGTGAAGTTATAGCCTTTTTGTTCTTTGAAAAGGGTATAACGCTGTAATATGCCATCAAGTTTTTCTGAAATATCAAACTCGGAAATATTAAGAGTTGCATTTCCGCTTTCTATTCTTGAAAGGTCTAAAATATCGTTTACAAGGGCTGAAAGACGGTCGCTTTCGTCTATTATTATGCCGAGATGTTCTTCACGCTTTACAGGATTATCGCCTGAAAGGTCTCTTATCATTTCGGCATAGGCTTTTACCATTGTAAGAGGTGTTCTAAGGTCGTGAGAAATATTCGCCATAAGGTCACGTCTTAAATTATCGACCTTTGATATTTCTGTTGATGCAAAATTAAGAGCTGAGGCGAGTTTTTCGGATTCGTAATATCCCGTTCCGTCGAAATGGACATTATAATCGCCTTCGGCTAAAAATTTTGCGGATTTTGTTATGTTATCGATAGGGCGGGAGATATGTTTTGCCATAAAGAATGAAAGGATAAGCCCTATTATGAGAAGAATTATTGTTATGAAGAAAAGGTGTTTTTCGAGAATTGAAATGGTTGAACCCAAGGGGTCTAAAGAAGTGTTCAGAAAGAGGAAACCTACGGGTTCTTCTTTTGTTCCTATAAGTCTTCCATAGAGAAGGGTTGTTGTTTTGAAACGCTCGTTTTTTACAACGACCTGAATTATGTTATCATCGCTTTGCATTATCATTTCACGATAGGTTTTCATTGTTTCATCGTTATGAGGAGAGATAGCACCGCTTCCTGCTAAGATATCAATAGAGTAGAAGTCGTTTCCGAAGAAATCGGTTATCTTTATACACATATTGTTATCATAGGCGGTTTTGTCGAAAATTTCTCTGTAATTTTCTGATGTTATCTGAGAAGAGACGATTTTTCCGACGCGCTTGATATCCTGTATTTTAATATTCTGGTATGTTACGGGAAGGATTACAAGCTGAAAAAACCACATAAGAACGATTACGATGAATATGAAAAGGACGAAATAGGTCCAGATAGTATATCTTAGGCTTTTTACAAGTTTTAAACTTGATTTTTTTTCATCGTTATACTTCAAATTTATACCCCATTCCACGAAGTGTTACTATGAATTTGCGATATTGTCCCAAACTGTTGCGGAGCATTTTTATATGGGTATCGACTGTTCTGTCATCGCCGAAGAAATCAAATCCCCATACGTTTTCTAAAAGCTTTTCACGGGAAAGTGCGATATTCTTATTTTCGACAAGATAGAAGAGAAGGTCGTATTCTTTTGGGGTGAGTGAAACCTTTTCACCGTCTACTATCACTTCACGGCCTGTTACGTTTATTTCGAGTCCCTCGAAAACATGTTTTTCGATTTTTATTTCGGTGGTAGCAAGGATACTTCTGTTTATTGCGATTTTAATTCTCGCCATAAGTTCTTTTGGAGAAAATGGCTTTACTACATAATCGACAGCGCCTATTTCAAATCCGAAGAGTTTGTCATATTCTTCACCCCTTGCCGAAAGCATGATAACGGGGGTAGGTTTTATCTTGTTTATTTCCTTGCAGGCGGAAAAACCGTCAAGGCGGGGCATCATTACGTCCATAACGATAAGGTCGAAATTTTCTTTACGGCACATATCAACAGCAGACATACCGTCTTCTGCTTCGAAAACTTCATAGCCTTCGAATTCGGCATATTCTCTTACTACATTACGGATATTTTTTTCGTCATCGCATATAAGAATCTTACTCATAAAAATTTCTCCATAAAAAATTATTTTAGCATATTTTAGCATATTTTTGTGTTTGAATTGTGAAAAAACTGAAAATTCGGAAAGATTTGGTCAATACTTTTATAAGGGTGGAAAATTTCTTGACATAATCTTTCACCGATTGTATAATTATCTTAACACAAAATCAATGGAGGATACAACTATGAAAAGAAAAATCGGTATTCTTACAAGTGGCGGGGATTGTCCCGGTCTTAATGCGACTATAAGAGCTGTTGCAAAGGGCTGTTATGAGCAGTTCGGCGATAAGGTTGAAATTATCGGTATTGCAGACGGCTATGGCGGTCTTATAAGAAACGAAGCAAGAGTTATGGACAGAAGTGAGTTTTCGGGTATCCTTACAAGAGGGGGAACTATTCTCGGAACATCGAGAACTCCTTATAAAATGATGAGCGTTATCGAAGAAGATAATGTTGATAAAATCAAGAATATGAAGGAAACATACAAGAAATTAGGTCTTGACTGTCTTCTTACTCTTGGTGGAAACGGAACACACAAAACCGCTAATCTTCTTTCGGGCGAAGGTCTCAATGTTATTGGACTTCCCAAAACAATCGACAATGATTTATGGGGAACAGATGTTACTTTCGGATATCACACAGCTGTTGACATAGCGACAGATGTTATAGACAGACTTCACACAACAGCTTGTTCTCACGGTAGAATTATGGTTGTTGAAATAATGGGTAACAAGGCAGGCTGGCTTGCTCTTAGTTCGGGTATTGCGGGCGGTGCCGATGCTATCGTTCTTCCTGAATTTCCTTATGATATAAACAAGCTCATAGATGCTATGGAAAAGAGAGAAAAACAGGGAAAGAATTTTTCTATCATCGCTGTTGCTGAAGGTTGTATTGACAAGGAAGAAGCAAAGATGAAGAAAAAAGAAAGAGCCGCTAAGAGAGCAGAAGAGGGAATAACTTCTGCTACAACAAGAATTGCGGCTCAAATAGGAAAAGCAACGGGCATTGAAACACGCTGTTGCGTTCCGGGACATATGCTCAGAGGCGGAAGCCCTTCGGCTTATGACAGAATCCTTGCTACAAAGTTCGGCGGACACGCAGCACAGCTTATCGCTGAAGAAAAGTTCGGAAGAACTGTTGCTCTTATTGACGGAAAAATAGGTTCTAACAAGTTGGAAGACATTGCAGGAAAGAAGAAACTTGTTACTCCCGATCATCAGCTTGTTACAACAGCCAAATCGATAGGAATCTGTTTTGGTGATTAATAAAGACAAAATAAAAAAACCGCTCTTATGAGCGGTTTTTTGTGTTTGGTAGTTCCTGTTAAGGTTTCTCTTACTGGAGGAGTGAGAGAACGCCCTGAGGAAGTGAGTTCGCCTGAGCGAGCATTGACTGTGAAGCCTGTGAGAGAATCTGGTTCTTTGTGAATGACATCATTTCCTTGGCCATGTCTGTATCACGAA
>CALGTU010000184.1 GCA_937901465.1 uncultured Clostridia bacterium
AATACCTGCTTGGTACTTCCATGGCTCGTCCGTGCATCGCAAAGCGTCTCGTAGAGATCGCCCGTATGGAAGGCGCTACTGCTATCTGCCACGGTGCTACCGGTAAGGGTAATGACCAGATTCGTTTTGAGCTTGGTATCAAGGCTCTTGCTCCGGACCTCAAGATTATCGCTCCTTGGAGAATGAACGAGCTCTGGAACATGTCTTCCCGTGAAGAAGAGATTGAATATTGTAAGGCACACGGCATCGACCTTCCGTTCGATGCAAGCCAGAGTTACAGCCGTGACCGTAACCTGTGGCACATCAGCCATGAAGGTCTTGAATTAGAGGATCCGGCAAATGCTCCGAACTACGATCACCTGCTTGTTCTCGGTGTATCCCCTGAGAAGGCTCCGGATGAAGGCGAGACCATCTCCCTTACCTTTGAAAAGGGTGCTCCGGTTGCATTAAACGGCAAGAAGATGAAGGCTTCCGACATCATCACCGAGCTGAACGCTCTTGGCGGCAAGCACGGCGTTGGTATCGTAGATATCGTTGAGAACCGTGTTGTTGGTATGAAGTCCCGTGGTGTATATGAGACCCCTGGTGGAACCATCCTCATGGAGGCACATGCACAGCTCGAAGAGCTCATCCTTGACCGTGATACCCTCACCTTCAAGAAGGGCATCGGCAACAAGTTCGCTGACCTCGTATACGAAGGAAAGTGGTTCACTCCGCTTCGCGAGGCACTGCAGGCATTCATCGAGTCCACTCAGGAATATGTTACCGGTGAAGTTAAGCTGAAGCTCTACAAGGGTAACATCATCAAGCAGGGCACCACTTCTCCGTACTCCCTGTACAGCGAGAGTCTTGCATCTTTCACCACCGGTGAGCTTTATGATCACCACGATGCAAGCGGATTCATCAACCTGTTGGGTCTTTCACTGAAAGTTCGTGCAATGAAACTGCAGGAGGCAGAAAATAAATAAATTGTAATTTGTTGTTATGATTTGTAATTATTTTTGATACTTTTCTGGTGCTATTGATATATCTCTTATCATATCTCCATTTATCAAACGAATTTTGTTTTTTTCTTCAACTTCTATTCGAGAAGAAGCACTACTAATTCCTCCACCAATGACGATGTAATAATTTAATGGATAATTTAATATACATAATAAAAGAATTAGGAAGATGATAAATTTATATTCTTCTTTGAGAGTGTTTCGGTTATAGAACCAACTGCGCCCTGCTTATTTTCTACAAATACTGTTAACTGTTTGATTGCCATAATTAAAACTCCCTTCCTTATTATACAAGTTTTCTCTTATCGATAACACGGACTGCCTTGCCTTCACTTCTTGTGATAGATTTAGGTGCAACAAGATGAACTGAAGGATTGATGCCGAGCATTGTCTTCATTGCGTTTGCGAGAGATTTTTCCATAGCGAGAATATCGCCGACCTTGTCTGTGAACTGTTCGGGTAACATTTCAACATTTACTTCGAATGTGTCTGTATTCTTTACACGGTCAACAACAATCTGGTAGTTGGGCTGATAGCCTTCGTTGAGGAGAACTGTTTCGATCTGGCTTGGGAATACGTTTACGCCACGAATGATAAGCATATCGTCTGTTCTGCCCATAGGCTTTGCCATTTTAACGAGTGTACGTCCGCAAGAACATTTTTCTCTTGTGAGAACGCAGATATCTCTTGTGCGGTAACGAAGAAGAGGGAATGCTTCTTTATCGAGAGATGTGAATACAAGTTCGCCCTTGCTTCCTTCAGGAAGAACTTCTCCTGTATCGGGATCTATGATTTCAGCATAGAAATGGTCTTCGTTGATATGCATACCTGTCTGTTCAGAGCATTCAAATGCAACACCGGGGCCTGTTGTTTCTGTAAGACCATAGATATCGTAAGCCTTGATGCCGAGAACCTCTTCAATGCCGTGACGCATTTCTTCTGTCCAGGGTTCTGCACCGAAAATACCTGCTTTAAGAGGAATATCCTCGGGTTTATAGCCCTGTTCTTTAAGTGTTTCACCGATATAAGCAGCATATGAAGGTGTGCAGCAAAGTATTGTTGCGTTGAGATCCATCATAAACTGAATCTGTCTTTCTGTATTACCTGATGACATAGGAAGTGTAAGACAACCTACTTTATGTGAACCACCGTTAAGTCCGGCGCCACCTGTAAAAAGTCCGTAACCGTAAGCCACCTGACATACATCTTCGTTTGTTCCACCTGCTGCAACAACAGCTCGCGCACAACAATCTTCCCAGAGGTCAATATCATTCTGTGTGTAGAAAGCAACTACACGGCGGCCTGTTGTTCCTGATGTTGACTGAATACGAACGCAGTCTGAAAGAGGCTTTGCAAGAAGTCCGTAAGGATAAGCATCACGAAGGTCTGCTTTTGTGAGGAAAGGAAGCTTGTGAAGATCTTCAATGCCCTTGATGTCTTCGGGTTTAACTCCCTTTTCATCCATAAGATTGCGGTAATAAGCAACGTTTTCGTAAACATGCTTCACCTGTTTTACGAGTTTTTCAGACTGAAGTTTTCTCATTTCTTCAGCTGACATGGTTTCAATTTCTTTCTGATAGTAATTCTGTGCCATTTTAACCACCCTTTCTTGTTTTTCGTCCGAAATATCGGACTAAATTTGATAAATACCATTCGGAGTGTGAAAAGGAGATATAAAATAAAAAACGCCCTCCGCATTCCGATAAAGAATACAGAGGACGAGAATTTCGATAAATCCCGTGGTACCACCTCAGTTCGCCGTTATCTCACGGTAACGGCCTTGTCAGGTACTATCATACCCTTAGTTCTATGACGGGAACTCCCGTTGCATCCTACTTAAAGGCGAAAACCTTGTTCAGTGCACTGCTAACAGAATGAATTCGTGAAGGACGCCCCCTTTGCCTCGCACCAACCGGCAACTCTCTCCAGGTTCTTTCCAACCTACTGGTTTCTGCTCTCCGCATTTAATATCACATTCAAGCGATAATTCATTTTAACACGACAAAACAATAAAGTCAATATATTTTTTAATTTTTTTTAATCATCTGTATGAATATGGCTGAATTTATGTAATCCAACTCTGTCAAGAGTCGCCATAATGACAGGAATAAGTATGAGTTGAATAATTATTCCGGGAACAGCATTTATAAATGCACCTGCCATAAACATTTCTGTTGTAAAAGGAGTATCGTTTATACCAAGAACTATTATCTGGACTATCCCCCAGACTATTCTTCCCGAAATCATAGAGGTAACAAGCGATATATAAACAGCGACTATTCCCTGTTTTTTAAAGGCGTAATAAACTATACCTGCGATAAGACCGTATGTTAAAAGTTCGAATGCCATACTGACAGCGTTCGGAAACATAACAGGCATTCCGAACAGAAAAGACCTTAGTATCGGAAGAACAAAGCCCACTACTGCACCATACTGCCAGCCACATATAAATCCACATAAAAGCACGGGAAGATGCATAGGAAGAAGTTTATTTCCGAATTGCTGAATCTGTCCCGTTAAGAAAGGTAATACAAGTCCTATTGAAATAAACAGCGCTGAAAGGACAAGTTTTTTGGTCGAAAAAAATCCCTTTTCTTTCATGGTTCTGCTCCTTTTTATTATCTTTGTAAATTATATCACTATGGCGCTTAAAAAACAAGTTTTATTTTTCTCTGTCTTATTGCATTTTATCGGGAATGTAGTATAATGGAGGTAAGATTCAGGACGAAGGAGAAAGAAATGAAAAACATTGACATCATAAAAAAGCATATCGGAGAATATGCAACCGAAGAAATGCTTAAAAATATAGATTGTTATGTAAGGCCTCAGCTTTCGGTGTTTATTCCTACATCTGAAACGGGGTATTTTCCGTCAGAACATCCTCATCCGTCATATATAATAAAGATATTCTTTGAACAGAGAACAGATAAGCAGATGCATTACGAGGCAGAGATAACATCCCCTCAGACAAAATATTCTTTTCAGAACAAAAATCATTTTTACTGCATTATGATAGACAAGGATTTCTTTGAAAAGCGCTATCTTATGTATGGCGACAAACTCCCACGTTTCTGCACGCACAAGTTTGAAATGTGCAGTGATGTTTTAAAAGCACTCAATACTTTCGCTTTTGAAAGCAGTAAGTCAATGCTCAATTCAGACATAACTCTTGATGCACAATCCGAAATAATAACCCACTGGATTATAAGAAGTATTTTCGGGGAAACTCTCGATATGCGTGCTATATCGGATGACTATTCTGTTGCAAGGGCACAGCATTATATGGAACAACACTATATGGATAATATTACTGTTGCGAAACTCTCTGAACTCGGATATGTATCCCCTTCTTCCTTTAACAGAAGATTCAAAAATGAAATCGGGATAACTCCCATTGAATACCTTATTGAAATAAGGCTCAAACACGCAAAAACGCTTCTCAAAAGAAAAAATATACCGATAACCGAAATTGCAATGCGTTGCGGATTCGGAAGCAACTCACATTTTTCATCGTGTTTTCAGAATAAAGTAGGTATTTCCCCCAGCGAATACAGAGATAAATACTAATGACAGTATTTTGAAAGAATATGGTTGTATTATTAAAGTAATTCCTTTTATATAATGTTATAATCATAACAATATAAAGAAAGGAATGATAATATGACATCAAAAGAAATTTTAAAACTCGTAAACGAAAATCCTGCGTTTCATCTTGCAACAGTTGATGGAGACCAGCCAAGAGTAAGAGGTATGCTTTTATTCAGAGCGGATGAAAACGGATTTATCTTTCATACAGCATCGACAAAGGATGTTTTCAGACAGATGAAGGAAAATCCAAAAGCTGAAATGTGTTTCTCCTGTGGCGGAACTCAGATAAGAGTAACAGGTGTTATGGAACAGGTTTTTGATGAAGAACTCAGAGCAGAAATTTTTGCTCATCCTTCAAGAAAATTCCTTCAGGCATGGGTTGCGAACGGAATAGATAATCTTCTTCAGGTTTTCATTATGAAGGATTGTTCTGCTGTTACATGGACTATGGAAACAAATTTCGAACCCAAAAAGACAATAGAATTAAAGTAATAACAAAAAACGCTCTCTGTGAAAATCGAGGGCGTTTTTATTTTTTTCAAATTACCTATTGACAAGTGTATATACGGGTGTTATACTGTGTATATCGTATATATACAATTTAATCAGAGGTGCACTATGGATATTATACTCAGTAATTCATCTTCAGAGCCTATTTATCAGCAGATTATAACGCAGATAAAAGCCCAGATAATGAGCGGTGAACTGATGGCAGGGGACGCTTTGCCTTCAATGAGAATGCTCGCAGGGCAGTTAAGAATAAGCGTTATAACAACAAAGCGTGCTTATGAAGAACTTGAAAGAGAAGGCTTTATCGAAAACTTTGCGGGTAAAGGATGTTTTGTCAAGACACAGAACACCGATTTTCTGCGTGAAGAAAGCATAAAGCAGACGGAAGATTTACTCTCAAAGGCTTGTGAAAAAGCGAAGATATGTGGTCTTTCGCTTGACGAAATGAAGGAAATTCTTGACCTTATTTATGGAGGAAACGAAAATGAGTAACTATAAAAACGCAATAGAAATAAAAGGGCTCACAAAAAAATATGACGGATTTACCCTTGATGACATAAGTTTTGATGTTCCTAAAGGGAGCGTTATGGGGTTTATAGGACAAAATGGTGCAGGAAAAACGACCACTATAAAGGCTATATTCAATATTATAAGCCGTGATGCAGGGACTATAAATGTTTTAGGTCTTGACAATATCGAAAACGAATACGAAATAAAGGAAGATGTTGCTGCTGTTTTCGACGAACTCCCCTTTCATGAGGATTTCAACGCAAAGCAGATAAGCATTGTTCTTTCAAGCGTATTCAAAAACTGGGACAATGAAAAATTCAAGGAACTTTTAACAAGATTTGCTTTACCCGAAAAAAAGAAAATCAAGCAGTTTTCAAAGGGTATGAAGATGAAACTCCAGATTGCTACTGCCCTTTCACACGACGCAA
>CALGTU010000185.1 GCA_937901465.1 uncultured Clostridia bacterium
ATTGAGGCGGAAGAAAGGGCGGCTAGAGAAAAAGCTGCTAAAGAGGCCTATGAAGAAAGACTCCGCCGCGAGAGAATAGAGCTTATGAAGGCGAAACAAGCGGGTGGAGATGAAGAGGAGGAAGAAGAAACTCCGAAAGAAAAAGAGCCTGAGAGAAAGCTTACTTTTAAAGAAAAGATAGTTAATTTTGTTTATTTCTATAAATGGCATGTTATCGTTACTGCGGGAGTTATAGCACTTGTTTCTTTTCTGATTCACGATTATGTTACAACGCCAAAGGGCGACAGCAGTATGATGTTTACTATTTATGATTGCAAAATAGAAAACTATGCGGGAGAGGTTGAGGAACTCTTTAATGGATATACCCCTGATGTTAATGGTGATGGAACTAATTATTTTGAAATAGTATGGATGGGGATTCCTTTTGAACTTGACGGAATGAACTATGAGCAGGCACAATCGGGTTCTGTTCAGATGATGGCGAGATTCGATTCTCCGGAATCTATGCTTATTATAGCTGACAGGCAGGTTGCTGAAAGTTATGGCCTTGCGGATTCTCTTGTTGACCTCAGGGAAAAATATCCCGATTATGAAAACATTGATGAATGTGGATTTTATCTTAAGGGAACAAAGTTTTATAAGCTTGTAGGAATGGAAGATAACGAAATCCCTGATGACGCATTTATAGGGCTGAGAAAGGTTAAGAAGGGTCAGCATTATACCGCTGAAATGGAAGAAAACTATAAGGTTTCGGAAGAAATACTTGATAAGCTTATAAAAGATTGTATGGAAGAATAAATTATAATAAAAAAAGTGGTATCTTTAAAGATACCACTTTTTATTTTGTTTCTTACTTATTTAGGGCTGACACTGTGAGCAGGGTGAGCAACCATATCTGATTGCTTCTTCTCTTGTCTTGAATGTGTATGTATATCTGCCGTATTTTGTATCATAAGCAAGAGGACATGTGTTTTTATGGAATACCTTGAGGTTTCTTGAGATATAAGGATCAGCGATAGCAGGCTTTTTGGTTGTTGTGTAAACGGGAGCTACATATCCCCATACGCCCTTCTTTGCTGTTTTCGCATCTTCTTCAACTCTTTTGAACTCTTCGTTGAATTTAACATTATCTTCTTCATCAAGGTTTGTTTTTGCATATCCCATAAGGATGAGTTCATCGTTGAATAATGTTTTTCCGTCATTTGTCCATACATAAGCGAGGATGTTATGTTCATCGTCTGTAAGCTTCTGGTCAAATTCGAGGTTGATGTTCTTTGAAGTAAGAGCATTCTTTGTATATTCAAGAGATTCCTTAGCGTAATATTCGTTATCAACAGGAGCCTTAACACCGATAAGTTTTACAGTTGCCTGAGTGTTATCCTTAAGAAGAACCTTGAGTGTATCAGGTGTTATTACTTCAAGGACTGTTGCCTTTGTGATATTGTTTACAGAAAGGATAGGTGTTGTTTCAGCCTTGGGAGTTGTTGTTTCGGCAGCAGTTGTTGTTGTTTCTTCTGTAACAACTGTTGTATCTACGGGAGTATCGGGTGTGTCTTTACCCTTTCCTGCAAAGATTATTGCGAGTAATCCTATAAGGAGAACTGCAATAATACCGATAACAATAAAGAGAACCTTATTATCTGAGCCCATTTTTTCGCCTGTTGAAGCTTTGCTTTCTTCTTTCTTCTGAACAGGCTTAGGAGCGGGAGCAGAAGGCTTTGTGTTGTTTATGGGAGCAAGGTTTGAAACAGAAGGATTTGACGCTGTTTTTCCTGCGGCAGCAGTTGCGATAGCGATATCAGCCATAGCTGCTTCAAATGTTGAGATATCGTGTCCTGCTTTGCGTTCTTCATCTATAAACTTGTTGAAGTTTGTCTGTGCTACATCAGAGAAAGGTTTGCCTTTTCTCTTCATATCAATAAGACGACAGATTTTAAGACGACGTGATTCATCGGGAGTAAGGTTATCCTGTTCTTCTTTTTTGACGAGAAGAGCAAATTCTTCGTTGAATGACATTCCGCCTACGGCCTGTGCTACGTTTGCATCAACATCAACAAGAACGGGTTTCTTTGTTTCGATGCTTTCAAGGTTGCTCTGGTTCTGAGGCTTAGAAGGAGCCGATTCAACCTTTTTATCTTCATTCATCATGGCATCGGGAATCTTTATTTCTTCAATACCCTTTTTAACTTCTTCTTTTTTCATTTCATCTGCCTTGGGAGCAGGTGCGGGAGCGGGCTTGTTATTGTTATTCTTGTTATTGTTGTTTCCGCCCTTGTTGTTTTTATTTTTATTCTTGTTGTTATTGTTTTTATTGCTGTTGTTATTGTTGTTATTATTCTGGTTTCCACCCTTGTTCTGATTTTCCTGTGGCTTTTCTTCTTTCTTTTCCTGAGGTTTTTCTTCAGCCTTGGGTTCTTCCATCTTAAGCTCTTCGGGAGGAGTAAGCATGATTTCTGTTATTTTATTTTTTGCGTTTTCACTGCCCTGAGGTTTAACGGGGGCAGGAGCAGGAGCGGGAGCAGGATTTGCAGCAGCTTCTTTTGCTTTCTGACGTTCTAACTTTTCCTGTTCCATAAGGGATTTGATATCTTTTGCGTCAAGTTCTTCAAATGCAGCAGCTGTTTCATCTTTTACGCCGTTATTTGTGTTGAGAGAGATAGGCGCCATTTCAAATGAATCTGCTGAAGGCTTGTTTTCCTGTGGAGTTTCTTCTTTTTTCGAAACCGGTGTGAGTGTAAGTTCGTCCATAGTTTCCTCCTGAGAAAAATAATTTAGGTAAATAATTAACTTTCAATTTGTCAAGATAATTATACTATAATGTTAAAAAATAAGCAATAGAAACACTTTAAAAAATAAATTTTCTCGTTTGGCGTCAGTATTAACAGAAAATAGTTTGGAAAATTGTAACATTTGCACAATGTATTTATTCTGAATATTATAGGCTCAGAAAATAAAAATACCTTGCAGAGAGTGGCAAAGTGTGGTACAATAATATGTATATTATGAATGTTAGGAGGTCTGGCGGATGGAACTGTTTAAGAAGAGAAGTAAATTTTATAAAGAACTCAAAGCCAGACTGAAAGAAAACAGGTTTCAGCTTGGACGCGAGATAGAGCCTGATGTTTATGAAGTTATAAACGGGGCGATGTCTTTTAACTTTGACGTTAAGGCGGCAAAGAGAGAATACGACCAGACAAAGAGTACTGTTTTAATGGACAAGCTCATAAAGAATCTTGAGCTTGATTTTGCGGCTAAGTATAAGCTTGCGGTTTTTCATAACGCACAGAGATTTCTGCGCGCACTTGTCATGAGAGAAGAAGATGTTAATGAAAGTTATATATACACCGATTTTATTGATAATCTGAAACAGGTTATAGCTTTTACAACAGATGACAAGAAAGCGTATCCTTTGAATGCGGCATATCTTAAAAAATGGGGTGTTCCCAAAGATGTTGTATTTTCGGTTGCGGATAAGAACATGTGTGATCTTTTCAGAAAATCCGAACTGAGGGTTTCTCAGATTGCAGGCGAGATAAAGGTTGTTGAATTTGAAAGCAGTTATGAAGAACTTGCGGCGTCGCTTATGATGTGTTCGGATTTCAAGAATTTTGTTTCACAGAAACTTGGATCCAGATTTTTGGTTGTTGCACCTTCGGCGGAAACACTTCTTGCTGTTGAAGATGTTACAAACGATGTTATAGAAATCTTCGGGCCTTTGGTTGTTGAAGAATACAAAAAGGCAAAGAGCAAACTTTCTACTAATGTTTATCTTTTCTCGCAGACGGGAATATCTGTTGCGGGAAGATTTCAGTGTTAATTGAAACGGGGAGAGTAAAATGAATTATAAAAAGAAAAAGAATGTTTATATAGAATAAAAAGACTTGTCATAAGTCTTTTTTTATTTTTTGACATAAAAACCCCTTTATAAGTCGATTATCGCCGTCTTTTACGTAGACAACTGAATACTCACCCAAAGACAATTCGTTTAAATAATTTATTTCAAGTATAGATGAAGGAATTATTTCCGTTTCATCATTATTAACAATGCTAACATAATCAATTTCCTCTATATTAATAAGTTCAGAATCTTTAAAACTTAAATAAAGTGGAACATTAATAACATTATTCTTATCAATATTTACATAAGTAAGCATTGTTTCACCCTCTTTTCATTACCACTCAAACTTATCGACTAGCATGCAATTTAGCACGCTTGAAAATTGTCTATAATATGTATACGCATTGCCTATCTTCGGAATATTTGCATCCCGAAGTTGATACCATTTGATAAAAATCGGCCCGAGCATATCTAGCGCACGGACATACGACGCGGCCTTACCGCTCCCATCCGTATTCGTTGAAAAGATAAAATCTGTGAAAGA
>CALGTU010000186.1 GCA_937901465.1 uncultured Clostridia bacterium
ATATCATCATCTTCAGGAAAAGCATAACCTTTGGTTGCAGCACGTTTTGCATAAAGTGCGATAAGTTCATCTGCCATATCCTTAACGGCTGATTTTACTCTTGATCTTGTCTTCTGCCATTCGGGAGATGAAAGTTTATTGAGTTTGACGCTTGTATCATCACGAGGACCTATATATCTTGAAATAAGATCCATCTGTGTTACGGGAACATAAAGAACATCTGTTCCTGCATATTTTATCTTGATATAATCCTTTTCTACTCCGCTTACATCGAGTTTTGTAATACCATCAAAAGAACCTATACCATACATGTTATGAACAACAAGGTCACCTTTTGAAACATCAGAAAGAGATTTGATTTCTTCTCCCTTTTTACGCTTTTTCAGTTTTCTGCGTGATGGAGAAAGTTGTGTCTGTGTTATGAGCGCTTGTTTTATATCGGGATATTCATATCCTCCCGATGTACTTCCAGGCATAAGCATTACTCTTCCGGGGATAAGAGAAGATTTTTCTGTTGCTATATCACATGGGATATTTTCATCGAGAAGATCATTCTGAAGAATTTTTATCGTTTTTTCATTACCTGCAAGAAGAATCACCGAATACCCCTTCTTACAATATGAAGAAAGGTCTTCTGTAAGCTGATGAAGTTCCCCGCCCCAGCCTGAATTCTGAAAAGCGGTTATGTTTATAATCTTCTTGTAATGAATGTCAACAGATGAACGCGCAAAAGTATCTAAAAATACAGACTTTTTATCATCAAGGATATGCGTAAATTCGGATAAGCTGAGCATATATCCTTCAAGACCTTTACAGAGTTCGTATCTTTCGAGAAGGATTTTTATATCTTCGTTATACTGTGAAATAATACCCTTTGCTCTTTCAATGATATTCTTTATTTCGCTTATACACACAATACCGTTTATATAATCGAACAATGTTGCGGGAGTATCTGATATAACGAGATATTTATCTCTTGAATTAAGAGTCACACCATTTTTAAGTTTATCAATATCTTCCGAAAGTTTAGCTTTTACATCTTCCGCGTGTTTTCCTTTTACTCCTCTTGAAAATTCTTCGATTTTCGAAATAAGAGTTTCTGTATCACACACAACTTCAATAGCAGGAGAAACAGAAATTTCAGAAATCTTTTCGTTTCGTCTTTGTGATTCAACATCGAAATATGAAATGCTGTCTATTGTATCTCCCCAGAATTCAATTCTTACCGGCATAGATGACTGAACAGGGAAAATATCAACAATAGAACCTCTTGCGGAAAACTGTGCCGCACCTTCAACCTTTTCATCGGCACGTGAATACCCTATTGAAACAAGCTTTGAAAGAAGTTCTTTTATCTCGATGTCATCGTTCTGTTTTAAGGTTATAATGCTTTCGTTAAGTCGTTCTTTTGAAATTGTTTTCTGAAGAGCAGCCTCTATACTTGCTGCGACAATTCTGCAATTACCTGATAAAAGTCTTGATAAAACATCAAGTCTTCTGTGTTCATATTCATATGACGCTCCTTCTATATCTGTAAAGACATAGTCCTTCGCAGGATAAACAAGGCATATACTATCCCCTGCCATTTGATTTATATCATCAGCAAAACGGGACGCTGTTGCTTCATCTTCAGTTATTATAAGCATCTGTTCTTCGGCAAGAGAAAAAGCAATCTGTGCTTTATGAACAGCCGAAACGCCCGTAACGAGAACAGGCAGGGTGTTTTCGTCACAGGCTGTTTTAAGTTCCCGAAACTGAGGGAGACTTTCTATTGCACTTTTAAAAAGATTCATAATTTACCTCTAATTATATTTATTCATTGCTTCATCAATCTTTCCTGAAACAATGAGTTCGACGCAAGAAACCGCATTATCAAGAGCTGGAGAAAGTTCTTCATATTCTTCTTTCTTGAAACGCGAAAGTACCCAGTCGGCAAGGTCCATAGCAGGATTGGGCTTTTCTCCTACTCCGATTTTCACTCTTGGAAAATCATCCTTACCTGTAAGATATATGATATTCTTTATTCCGTTATGACCGCCGTCGCTTCCTTTTCTTCTTACACGAAGCTTTGAAATAGGAAGAGAAATATCGTCATAAAGAACTATCACTTTTTCTGAGGGAATTTTATAGAATTCCATAGCTTCAACAACTGCCTGACCACTTAAATTCATAAAGGTTGTTGGCTTTATAACAAGGCACCTTTTACCTGAAATCATAACTTCTCCGCAAAGAGATTTGTATTTTATCTTCTTTATATCAAATTTATGTTTTGATGCAAGTCTGTCAACAGCCATAAATCCTGCGTTATGGCGTGTTCCTTCATACTGTGTTCCGATATTGCCGAGGCCGACTATAAGATACTCGACATTACCCGTAGGCGCGGAATTATTATTTTCTATTTTCTTGAAAAGATCAAAGATATCGCTCATTTTAATTCTCCTTTATGAATAACGCACTTTAACCCCATACCTTGACGGAATGGGGGTCTTTGTTTTTATAAAATAAAACATCTGTGTCATTATAACACAGATGTTTTTAAATTGCAAGGTGGCATTGATTTTATTTTTTCAGGTAATTTTCGCAGTAATTCGCCTTATTCGTCATTTTGTTATAGTATCTGCAAGTCCCTCCGAAAGAAAAATATGAGCAATTTCTGCAACATTTCTTAAATCTGAAAGATGTTTTGTTTTTCCGGTTTAATCTTATAGCCAATTCTTCGGATTTCTTGTTAAGATTAATAAAAAAGCCCATAATCACTCACCCAAAAAGTTTTTAGTACTAATAAGTACTATATCAGATATTATACACATAAAATATGATAAAGTCAATAGTACCAAATAGTACTATAAAGAAAATGGGGATGATTTTGTGTATTTTCCGAGATTACGGGATTTAAGAGAAGACAGCGATATGACTCAGGAACAGATTGCAAAGCTTCTTTTCACAAGTCAGACAGTTTATTCAAGATATGAAAGAGGAGCATTGACAATACCTGTCGAACATCTGATGATACTCGCCGATTTTTATAAGGTGTCAACAGATTATATTTTAGGACGCACAGACAAAAAATAAAGCACCACTCATCTTAAGGTGAATGGTGCTTTTTTATATTATTTCTTCTTGTAGTTTTCGAGTTTTCTATCAGCAAAGCCTTCTATTACTCTCATATTTCCTCTTTCGATACCGAGTGCACCATCGGGAACATCCTTTGTTATTGTGCTTCCTGCGGCAGTATATGAGCCTTCACCTATGCTTACAGGCGCGATAAGATTTGTGTTACAGCCGATAAATGAATTATCACCTATAGTTGTTCTCGCCTTTTTGACGCCGTCGTAGTTTACTGTTACTACACCGCAGCCGAAGTTGACGTGTTTTCCGACATCACTGTCGCCTATATAAGTGAGATGAGCAATTGAAGTTCTGTCATCAATTGTAGAATTCTTGACTTCGACAAAATCGCCTATCTTTACGCCGTTCTTTATTGTGCTGTTAGGACGGATATGAACGAATGGACCTATTTTTGTATCGTCGCCTATGAATGATTCATAAGCCTGAACGGAATTTAAAATAGTTCCGTTTCCTACCATACATTCGCTGATGAGAGAATTGGGACCTATCACGCAATCATGACCTATGATTGTTCTTCCTTCAATAATTGTTCCCTGAAGAATTGTTGTTCCGGCACCAATTTTAACATCTTTACCGATTGAAACGCCATCAAGACAAGTAAATTCGACACCTTCTGCCATAAGCTTTGTTATAACAGACATTCTTGCTATATCGTTGAGTTTTAAAAGTCCCATTCTGTCGTTGGCACCGAGTGCTACATTGGGATTTGTGCTGATATATGCACCTGCTTTAAGATTTTTGGAGATAAGAATTCCGATTGTGTCTGTAAGATAATATTCGCCCTGAGTGTTTTCAGGTTTAAGTTCTTTTAACGCAGCTATAAGAGCCTGTGTATCAAACCAATAAGCACCTGAATTGATTTCTTTTATTTCAAGCTGTTCGTCATCAGCATCTTTCTGTTCGACAATACCCGAAATTTCGCTTCCTTTTCTGATAATTCTGCCATAACCTGTGGGATTATCAAGCATCGCTGTTATAACTGTTACAGCGTTGCCATTATTTTCGTGGATTTCAAGTGCGTTGCGGATTGTTTCGCTGTCGATAAAAGGGGCATCTCCGCAAAGAACGAGAGTGTTTCCTCCGATATGTTCGGCAAGATAGTTTTCAGCCTGCATAACTGCATGACCTGTTCCCTTTCTTTCAGCCTGAAGAACGGTATAATAACGTTCACCTAAATATTCTTCGATAATATCGGCACCAGAACCTTTTACAACACATATATCTGAAACATCAGCATTTTTACAAGCCTCTATCACCCAATCTAGCATAGGAACACCCAAAACCTTGAGCATAGGCTTCGGAAGAGATGATTTCATTCTCTTTCCTTCTCCCCCTGCAAGAATAACGGCACAATTCTTCTCCATTTCAATAAGACTCCTTTTTTGTGGTAAAAATAGCGGTATGACAGGATATGAGCCACTTTTTACAAATATCCGTTACGATACCTTAAAAATAACGAATTCCAAGACAATTTTAACACAATAGTGTATTTACTTCAACCCTTTTTTACATTATTTTAAAATATTTGTAATATTCATTGGCAAAATTGCACTAAAAAGTTTAAAAAAGTTTTTTGATAATTTTTTTAAAATATTTGTTAAAACAGTAGCAAAATTGTTTTTTTTCTGCTATAATATATATGCTTTTGCATGGGGTAAAGGGATTTTATATCCTGAAAACGCCGATATTACGGTTTTATTCCGATTGCAAAGAAGAATATTTTTTGGAGGTAGATACCAATGGCAAAACAGTACTGTTATTTATTCTCTGAGGGTAATGCAGACATGCGTGAAATCCTCGGCGGTAAGGGTGCAAACCTTGCAGAAATGACTAATATGGGTCTTCCTGTTCCTCAGGGTTTCACAATTTCCACAGAAGCTTGTACAGCTTATTATGATGACGGACGCAAAATCAATGACGAAATCCAGGCTCAGATTAACGAATACATCGTTAAGATGGAAGAAGTTACAGGCAAGAAGTTCGGCGACAAGACTAATCCTCTTCTCGTTTCTGTTCGTTCAGGTGCTCGTGCTTCAATGCCCGGTATGATGGATACAATCCTCAACCTTGGTCTTAACGAAGACGTTGTAAACTACATGGCAGAAGCTTCAAACAATCCCCGTTGGGCTTGGGACTGCTACAGAAGATTCATCCAGATGTACTCTGACGTAGTTA
>CALGTU010000187.1 GCA_937901465.1 uncultured Clostridia bacterium
AGCGTTAAACTCAACAAACTTTCATCGCCCGAATGGCAGAAAACAAGGTCAAGAGTAAAATCTGCTGTCAAGGATATGGCAGATGAACTTATTGCTCTATATGCAAAACGCGCTGCAACAAAGGGGTATGCTTTCCCTGAAGATGATGATATGCAGCGTGATTTTGATGAACGTTTTGAGTATGACGAAACAGATGATCAGCTTCAATCTATTGATGAAATCAAAAAGGATATGCAAAGAGATATTCCTATGGACAGACTTCTCTGCGGAGATGTTGGTTTCGGGAAGACAGAAGTTGCTTTTCGTGGTGTATTCAAATGTGTTGAAGATGGCAAACAGTGTGCAATTCTTGTTCCTACAACGGTTCTTGCCTGGCAGCATTATCAGACAGCGCTCAAACGCTTTGAGCATTTTCCGATAAATATAGAACTTCTTTCAAGGTTCAGAACTCCAAAACAACAGAAAGAAATTCTTAAAAAACTCGAAAATGGAGAAATAGATCTTATCATAGGAACGCATCGTCTTGTTCAGAAAGACGTTAAATTCAAGGATTTAGGACTCGTTGTTATAGACGAAGAACAACGATTCGGTGTAGCACATAAGGAAAAGTTCAAAGAAATGTTTGCAGGGGTAGATGTTCTTACCCTATCTGCAACACCTATTCCGAGAACGCTCAACATGGCTATGAGCGGGATAAGAGATATGTCTGTTATAGAGGAAGCGCCACAAGACAGATATCCTGTTCAAACGTATGTTGTAGAACAGGATATAGGAATAATAATTCAGGCTATTTCCAAGGAACTTCGCAGAGGCGGTCAGGTTTATTATATTCATAACAGAATAGAAACCATAGAACTTTGTGCCGCCAGAATAAAGGAATTCATTCCTGATGCAAGAATAGGCATAGCACATGGTAAAATCGGAGAAGAAGAACTTTCTGATGTATGGCGCAGTCTTGTTGAACACGAAATAGATATTCTGGTATGTACAACTCTTATTGAAACAGGTGTCGATGTTCCTAACTGTAATACTCTTATCATAGAAGATGCCGACAGAATGGGTCTTTCACAACTTTACCAGCTTCGTGGAAGAGTAGGACGTTCGAACAGAAGGGCGTTTGCTTATTTTATGTTTACAAGAGGGAAGATTCTTACAGAAATTGCTGCTAAACGACTTGATGCTATAAGAGAATTTACACAATTCGGAAGCGGGTTCAGAATTGCTCTTCGCGATCTCGAAATCAGAGGAGCGGGTTCTATTTTAGGTGGAAAGCAACACGGCCATATGGAAGCAGTCGGATATGATATGTATCTAAAACTTCTTTCAGAGGCTATTGCGGAACAAAAGGGCGAACCACCTCCGAAGGATACAAAGGAATGTCGAGTTGACATTCAGATAGAAGCTCATATTCCTGAAAGATATATAGAAAACACATCTGCTCGCCTTGATGCATATCGTAAAATTGCGGCGGTTTCGGATGAAACAGAGGCGAACGAACTTATAGAAGAATTTACTGATCGTTATGGAAAACCACCGAAAGCTATAATGGGACTTATTCGTATTGCATTATTGAGAAACAAGGCAATTTCTCTTACTATTACAGAAATTGTTCAGAGAGGAGAAAATATTCTCTTTTATCTCACATATGCCGAAGAGGCTCAGCTTAAAGCACTTCTTTCAAGGTATAAGAAAAGAGTACTTTTCAACGGCAGGGAAAAGAATTCTTATATAAGCGTAAAAATCATAAATGACATAAAACCTATTGATCTTATGGAAGAGGTTATTACAATTATGAGAAATGCTGACTACGAACAGGATTCAAAATAAATACAAGATTTTTTGTAAAAACACTTGATTTTTTGAATTCAGGATGATATACTGATTTTAGCACTCTATCGAATAGAGTGCTAAAAGATGAAAAAGGAAGATTATTATGGGAAAAAGACAGTTTAAAGCAGAGTCTAAAAGACTTCTCGAAATGATGATTAATTCAATCTATACTCACAAGGAGATTTTTCTTCGTGAACTTATTTCAAACGCGAGCGATGCGATTGATAAGATGTATTTCAATTCTCTTTCTTCGGGAAATGCACTTAATAGAGATGATTTTGCTATAAATATCAAACTTGATAAAGCAGCAAGAACTATTACATTATCGGATAACGGAATAGGTATGACCAAAGAAGAACTTGAAAACAACCTTGGAACTATTGCGAAGAGTGG
The DNA here is from genome assembly GCA_937901465.1 of uncultured Clostridia bacterium. GTDB lineage: Bacteria > Bacillota > Clostridia > Oscillospirales > Ruminococcaceae > RGIG4131. The sequence goes on from CALGTU010000187.1 coordinate 2,224, forward strand.
TTCTCTTGCATTCAAGAAAGAAAATGAAACAGGCGATGATGTAAATATCATCGGACAGTTTGGTGTAGGTTTCTATTCGGCATTTATGGTTGCTAATAAAGTGACTGTAACATCAAAGGCATATGGCTCCGATGAGGCTTATATGTGGTCTTCAAAGGGTGCAGACGGATACGAAGTTATTCCTGCCGAAAAAGAAACAAACGGTTCTGATATAGTTCTTTATCTTAAGGAAGATTCAGAAGACGAAAAATACAGCGATTATCTTCAGCAGTCAAAAATTCAGAGTCTTGTAAAGAAATATTCAGATTATATCCGCTATCCTATCAAGATGGATGTTGCACATCAGCATCTTAAGGATGGAACAGATGACGAATATGAAACACATATCGAAAATCAGACTCTTAACAGCATGGTTCCTCTTTGGAGAAAGAATAAGAATGAACTTACAGAAGATGATTATACAAATTTCTATCTTGATAAATATTATGATTATCAGGCACCTATAAAATCAATGCATATCAAGAATGAAGGCGCTGCTTCTTATGATGCACTTCTCTTCATTCCTTCTATGGCACCTTATGACTACTATACAAAGGAATTTGAAAAGGGTCTTCAGCTTTATTCAAACGGCGTTCTTATTATGGAAAGATGTGCCGACCTTATTCCTGACCACTTTAGTTTTGTAAAGGGTCTTGTTGACTCTGAAGATTTAAGCCTTAATATTTCCAGAGAAATGCTTCAGCATGACAGACAACTTAAACTTATTGAAAAGAGTCTTGAAATAACAATAAAGAACGAACTTACAAAAATGCTCAAGAATGAACGTGAAAAGTATGAAAAATTCTTTAGCAATTTCGGACTTCAGCTTAAATTCGGAGTCTACAGTGAGTTCGGTGTTCATAAAGAAGAACTTAAGGATCTTATTATGTTCCGTTCATCATTCTCAGGCGAAGGAATGACAACACTTTCTGAATATGTTTCAAGAATGAAGGAAGAACAGAAACATATCTATTTCGCAACAGGCGATAGTATCGAACGAATCAAACTTCTTCCTCAGGCAGAACTTCTTGCCGATAAGGGATATGAAATTCTTTATTTCCTCGATAGTGTTGATGAATTTGCAATCCAGATTCTTGCAACTTATGAAGGCAAAGATTTTGTTTCTGTTGCATCAGGCAACCTTGATCTTGAAACAGAAAGCGAAAAGGAAGAACTTCAGAAGAAATCAGAAGAATATAAAGAACTGTTTACATTCATGCAGGAACAGATTTCTGACAGCATAAAGGAAGTTCGTCTTTCACAGCGTCTTAAAACACATCCTGTATGTATAACATCAGCAGGCTCTCTTACTGTTGAAATGGAAAAGATTATGAACAGAATGCCAAGTCCTACAGGAAATAAAGTTAAGGCAGAAAAGGTTCTCGAAATTAATCCTGAACATGATATACTTCCTGTTCTTCAGAAATTATATGAGACTGATAAGGATAAGCTTATAGAATATACAAAACTTCTTCATACACAAGCACTTCTTATCGAGGGAATTTCGGTTGAGAATCCCGTTGAACTTTCAAAACAGATTTGTAAACTTATGGTTGAAAGCAATAAATAAACAACATAGAATAGGGGAATTTGTATAAATTTGCAAATTCCCCTATTTATTTTACTTTGCAAGAATATTGACATTAACTTTCATTAGTGGTATACTTTTATAGTAATATAATTTCAGATAAAGGAGAAATGGAAATATATGATCAGACTTGGAATAATGGGATATGGAAATCTCGGAAGAGCAGTTGAATGTGCGGTAATGAATAATCCTGATATGGAAGTTGTTGCTGTTTTTACAAGAAGAAATCCTGAAACAGTAAATATTATTTCAAAGACAGCGAAAGTCTATAATGTCGATGATGCTAAAAATATGACAAACGATATAGATGTTATGATTATGTGCGGCGGAAGTGCTACCGATCTTCCTCAGCAGACACCTCAGTTTGCAGAACTTTTCAATGTCGTTGACAGTTTCGACACACATGCAAAAATTCCCGAACATTTTGAACATGTTGATGCCGCCGCTAAAAAAGGTGGAAAGACAGCGTTTATCTCAATAGGTTGGGACCCTGGCATGTTCTCGCTCAATCGCCTTTTAGGAAATGTTATTCTTCCTGACGGAAAAGATTATACTTTCTGGGGAAAGGGAGTTTCTCAGGGACATTCCGATGCTATCAGAAGAATTAAGGGCGTAAAGAATGCAAAGCAGTATACAGTTCCTGTTACAGAAGCACTTGAAAAAGTAAGAAACTGTGAAAATCCCGAACTTACAACACGTGAAAAGCACACAAGACTCTGTTATGTTGTTGCAGAAGAAGGCGCTGATAAGGCGGCTATCGAAAACGAAATTAAGACAATGCCCAATTATTTCGCTGATTATGATACAACAGTAAACTTTATTTCAGAAGAAGAACTTTTAAAAGATCATAGCGGAATGCCACATGGCGGATTTGTTATCAGAACAGGTAAGACAGGTGTTGAAAAAGAACATTCTCATCTTATCGAATATAGATTACAACTTGATTCGAACCCTGAATTTACTGCAAGTGTTATAGTTTGCTATGCAAGAGCAGCTGCAAGAATGAATGCTGAAGGAAATACAGGTTGCAAGACGATATTTGATGTTCCTCCTGCTTATCTTTCTTCAAAGAGTGCAGAAGAACTCAGAAAGAATCTTTTATAAAAAATATGCCGTGAAGATATTCTTCACGGCATTTTTGTTTTATTAAACAGTTGCAGGAACTGAATCTTCTTTTGATTTTTCGAGTGCATTGTTATAACACTGAAGATTTGTTTCGTTGAGATCATATACCATTCTGTTTCCGCGGAGTGTTTTGTCCTCGTTTCTTTTTATCCTTACTCTTACAAAATATTTCTTTCCACAGGAACATTCAACAATGCAAAGTTTCTGACTTCTCGATTTCGAAATAAATTTACCGCAACTAAGTTGTTTTTTACAACTTTCACAAGTAAAAGAGCGAATTTCTTTTGCTTTAAGAAGAAAATAAGCACTTTTATAACTTTTCTTTGTGAATTCATTTTTTGCTTTCTGCTTTTCTTCCTTTTGGGTTATAAGTTCACGATATGTTGAAATTCCGCTTTTCATATCAAGATGATGACAGACAAAAGCGGTGCTTATAGCATCATTCAATGCATCGTGAGCGTCAAATTCGGGCTCGCCTAAAAGTTTTATAACGCTTGATAGAGAATGCTGTCTGTTTTCTTTGGTAATCTGATTGTCGAAAATAAGCTGAAGATCATAACATTCGGGTATGAATTCTTTGTCAAATCCGTGGATAACTATGTTTTCTTCAAGAACGAGTATATCATCATTTCCCCAGGTTATAAAAGCAAAATCTTCTCCACACCATTTTTTGAAATCTGAAAAAACCTGTTTAAATGTTTTAGGATAAGAATTCAGTTCGGAAGTTTTGATTTTCGTAAGTTTCGCAACGGCATAGTGCATTTTCTTATAGTATGTCGGTTTTATATTAGCCTTGAATTTGTCTTCGATTTTAAAATCTTCATCAAGTTTGACAGCACCGATTTCGAAAATTTCTCCTCTCAGCATAGATGGCTCTTTAACCATATTCTGAGCAGAAAAAGGCATATTCCATTCAAGGTCAAAAACAATGTATTTCATTTTTTATTCCTCATTACATTTTAGTATAATGAGATTATAACATATTTTTTTGTCGAAATAAAGAGCGTAAACGATAAAATACAAAATTGTTGTAAACAGGAAAATATTATGCTATAATTTATCTTGAAGAAACAGTTAACATAAAGGAGTATGAATGATATGTCTTTAAAAGAAGAGTTTATCTCTATTTACAAAGAAAAAGTCAATCGTGAGGGCGCAGATAAAATGCTTGAATACCTTTTATCTTCACAAAGTGATTTTTTTACAGCACCTGCAAGTACAAGATTTCATGGCTCATATGAGGGCGGACTTGTAGAACACAGCATAAATGTTTATAAATGTCTTGATGATTATCTTAAAAGACCTCGAACAAAAGAAGTATACAATATGAATTTCTCTGACTCTACTATTGCAACAGTTGCTTTACTTCACGATGTCTGCAAGATAAATTTCTATAAAACAGATTATCGTAATGCAAAGAATGAAGCAGGCGTATGGGAAAAAGTCCCTTATTATGCTATTGATGACCAGATGCCTTATGGTCACGGAGAAAAATCAGTTTACATAATTAACGGATTTATGCGCCTTACCCGAGAAGAAGCCTTTGCAATAAGATATCATATGGGATTTTCAGGAATCGAAGATAAAAACACCATAGGAAAAGTTTTTGAAATGTATCCTCTTGCTTTTGCACTTAATGTCGCCGATATGGAAGCTTCTTATTACCTAGAAGGAAGCATAAAATAACCGAGTATACAAAAATTGTTGCAGATGGAATGATTATTATATCTCCGAATATTGAGTATATGCTTCTTTCCTGTATAGGCGCTACATATGCTTTTAACGTGTTCTCTTTAAAGGGTTCTGCGTAGTTTATAATTTTTCCTGTAGGGGATATTACTGATGTAACCCCTGTACTGCTTACTCTTAAAACATATCTTTTATTTTCAACGGCCCGTAGGATTGCGTGATTGTGGTGCTGATACATGGCTCTGCTTTCGCCGAACCACGAGTCGTTGCTTATTATTGAAATTATATCAGCATCATTTCTTGTTGTATCTCTCGATATTCTCGGATAAATCGACTCATAACAGATTACAACCCCGATGTTTCCTGTGTTCGTTTTTATCGGAAAAGAACTTGTGCCTTCCGTAAATGTTGACATTTCATCGAAAACATCAGGCATGATTTTCAAAAGGGTATCATAAAACCATATTTTTTCGCCAAAAGGAACAAGTATTCTTTTGGAATATGCTTCAGAAAAAGTTCCGTCAGGATAAAATGCTACTGCCGAATTAAAGATTTTTCCGTTTTTATAAGTGCATATACCGGTAAGTATAGTGACATTATTTTTTCTTGCAAATTTTGAAACATTTCTTGTTCCGTCGTTATGTTCGTTGAATGAAAATGGCATGGCAGTTTCAGGAAAAATAATAAGTTTTACATCAGGAGAAAGGTTGTTATATGAAAGATTTAAATATTTTTCGGTAATTGAATTTTTATCCGATGTTCTTTTTTCTTCTCCCGAAAAATTCCCCTGAACAAGTAAAACAGAACTTTTTTCTTCATATTTCAGATTGTTTATTCTTATAACTCCGAAAATTGTGTTAAGACAAATTATCAGTGAAATAAACATTATCGGAAGTTGAATTTGTTTTTTGAAAATGATATTTTCAATTATAATACAAATTAGCCCGTTTATTACAACTATAATGAATGATACAAACAAACTTCCTAAAACTGAAACACTTTGGATTATAACCTCTTTTTGTGCAACGATAGCTGAAAGTCTTACCCATGGAAAAGAAATATATGGGATGTATTCTTGTACGAATTCTCCGAGTATATATAATGCTCCAAATGAAAATACATCGGCAATATCATTTTTTCTGACATATTCCCAGAATGTGAACGGAAATGACATTATACATCCTTCTATAACTGTGATAACAATAAGGAATAATAAAAGAAAAATGAAATTCTTTTCTTTTTCAAAAGGCAGAAATTCTGTTGCGTTTACAATCCATGATACAGATGATAGATACAAAACACCTGAATATATAAACATATATAAGAATTTTCTTTTTGTTCTTCTGATTGAGTAAAATAATGGTATAAGTGATAAGAATACTATAAAAGCGTTTTTATCTGAAGCAAACGAAAATGCCGTAAGTAATCCGGAAATAACGGGGAAAAGTAAGTTAAGAAAATTCATGCAGACACCTCTTTAAAATTATTTGAAAATACAAATGCAATATACACAAAATTTATTGTGAGTGTTGACAAAAAAATGTTATGATATATAATATAATTAAGTTGATTATGTTCTGGAGATGATATAATGCCAAAAATAATTACAATGGGTGAAGTTCTTATAGACTTTACTCCGATCGAAGTTGAAGGGGAAAAGAACGTTGTTCAGCAGAACGCAGGCGGTTCTCCTGCTAATGTTGCTGTTCAGGCAAGCAAACTCGGCGGAGATTGTGGATTTATAGGAAAAGTAGGCAAAGACAAGTTCGGGATGTTTCTTAAGGAAATGTTTATTGAAAACAAAGTTGATGCCAAGGGACTTATAATAGATGAAAAGGCAGCAACAACTCTCGCTTTCATCGGTGCCGATGAAGAAGGAAAACGAACATATAATTTTTATAGAAATCCCGGTGCTGATACCCTTATAAATTATTCTGAAGTTGATTTTAATCTTATTGATAACTGCGAAATCTTCCATTTTGGTTCTCTTTCTCTTACTGATGAACCATCAAGGTCTGCGGTTACGAGAGCTGTTGAATATGCAAAATCTAAAGGAAAGATCATATCTTATGACCCTAATTATCGTGAAAGTTTATGGACATCAGAAGAAAGTGCCATCGACGCTATGAAGAGTGTTCTTCAGTATGTTGATATCCTTAAACTTTCTGAAGATGAAATGCGTATGCTTACTGATAGTGAAAAACTTATACAGGGAATAGCAGTTCTTATAAAGATGGGTGTTAAGGTTGTTATAGTGACTCAGGGTCCAAGAGGATGTATAGTTGCAGGAAAAGGTGGGATAGAAGTATTGCCTACATATGATGTCAATGTAATTGACACTCTTGGTGCAGGTGATAGTTTCTTTGGCGCATTCCTTTATAAATTATCTGAAAGCGAAAAAGATTTTTCAGATATGACAATACGAGATTATATTGAATTTGCTGACTTTGCCAATGCCTGTGGTGCTTTAACTTCTGCTAAATATGGCGGAATAAAGTCAATGCCCAACTATGATGAAGTAATGGACTGCATGGCAAATGTAAAGAAACTGAAATAAATATTGTAAATTTTCTGTTTACATTCTTACAATCTATTGCAATTGCTTGGAAAATATGTTAAAATGTTAACATGTTATTTAAAGGGATGTCCCTTATGATTTATTTTATGGAGGTATAAAACTATGTTAGTATCAGCAAAGGAAATGCTTACAAAAGCAAGAGAAGGTAAATATGCAGTAGGTCAGTTCAATATCAACAACCTTGAATGGACAAAGGCTATCCTTCTTACAGCTGAAGAACTTAAATCTCCCGTTATTCTCGGTGTATCTGAGGGTGCAGGAAAGTATATGTGCGGCTACAAGACAGTAGTTGGTATGGTTAACGGAATGCTCGAAGAACTTGGCATCACAGTTCCTGTTGCTCTTCACCTTGACCACGGTTCATACGAAGGTGCAAAAGCTTGCATCGAAGCAGGATTTTCATCAGTAATGTTTGACGGTTCACATTATCCTATCGACGAAAACGTTGCAAAGACAAAGGAACTTGTTGGCATTTGCAATGACAAGGGTCTTTCGATCGAAGCTGAAGTTGGCTCAATCGGTGGTGAAGAAGACGGTGTTGTAGGTGCAGGTGAATGTGCTGATCCTGATGAATGTAAGATGATTGCTGATCTCGGTGTAACAATGCTCGCAGCTGGTATCGGTAATATCCATGGTAAATACCCTGAAAACTGGGCTGGTCTTTCATTCGAAACACTTGCAGCAGTTAAGGAAAAGGTTGGCGATATGCCTCTCGTTCTTCATGGTGGTACAGGTATTCCCGAAGAAATGATCAAGAAGGCAATCTCACTCGGTGTTGCTAAGATTAACGTTAATACAGAATGTCAGCTCGCATTCCAGGGCGCAACAAGAAAGTACATCGAAGACGGAAAGGACCTTCAGGGCAAGGGCTTTGACCCAAGAAAACTCCTCGCTCCTGGATTTGAAGCTATCAAGG